>JAAEMC010000072.1 GCA_024225895.1 Desulfobacteraceae bacterium
ATATTTATTAAAACGAAAATAAATTAAAAAAATTCAATATTTCGTGTTTCTAAACTAACATTTACCTGGTATGGTACAAAGATAATTTAAAATTCAGATGATTAGATTACTCAACTGATTTATCCGGGAGACAGTGCCATGAGCAAGTCTGTATACGCCGTAACCTTGGAAAGTATCATCAATGATTCATCCTGTTCGATAAGAAAACAATATTTTCGAATCCGCACATCAAGGGCAGAGACGAATTTTCCCACAACAGGAACAAATAAAGCGCAATTCCATGGAAATTTTGGGTAAAACTGATTTGGTTCATAAAAGAACAATAGTGCTCTGCCTGATCAAATCGGTTTAATTTTTCTGGCTATCAAATTGTGATATCTATCATTCGAAATATTGGGAGGATTACAACGGGCCATGGACATAAAACGAAAGACCGTCAGCAACCGGCATGAACAAATCATACTGCTGGTAAAAGAGAGCGGGTTTGTTAGTGTCGAAGAGATGGCACAACGCTTTAATGTCACCCCCCAGACCATTAGAAGGGATATAAATTTTCTCGACAGCGAGGGCTTAATCTCCAGGCATCACGGCGGTGCCGGGCTTTCTCTCAGTACGGAAAATGTCGCATACCGGCATCGCAAAGAGATTTTACTGGATGAAAAAAAGAAAATCGCCGATACAGTCGCTGATATGATACAGGACCACACCTCACTTTTTATCAATATCGGCACAACCACAGAGTATGTTGCCAATGCACTGATGAATCACAACAAGCTTCGAATCATCACCAATAATTTGAATGTTGCAGCCATTATGAGCAAAAAAGAAGATCATGAGGTGCTCGTGACCGGTGGTATTGTCAGAAGCAGGGACTGTGGAATTACGGGTGAAGCCACTGTAAATTTCATTCGTCAGTTCAAGGTGGATATCGGTATTATTGGGATCAGCGGTATTGATTTGGATGGTACTCTGCTCGATTTTGATTTCAGGGAAGTTCACGTGGCAAGAACGATTATTGAGAATTCAAGAAAAGTCTATCTGGTTACTGATCACACAAAGTTTGGCAGAAACGCAATGGTCAGACTGGGAAGCCTGTCGGAAATTGATATGTTGGTCACGGATAAAAAACCACCGGAACCTCTCATGGAAATTATTACCAATAATAACATAGGCCTGATCATCAGCAGGTGATTGCGGGTTCGGCTTTCAATGTCAAAAAAAAGGGTGTTTGCCCCACATCTTCCGGGGCAAACACCCTTTTGGCCTTTGTTTATAAATCAAGGAGCCGTCTTATTTAACTTTTCCTTCTTTCCAGGCCTGGAGGAGCTTGTCATAATCAAGAGTTTCCCCCTGGGGTTTTTCATTGGTAAGTTTTGCCTTGGGAGAACCGGGTTTATTCAGCCAGTAAGACTCATCTTTGATGGGATTCAGTTTTGGGCCTTTGTTTCCCTGTACACCGGCACGTTCAATCCTCATAAGAATTTTATCCTGTTCTTTTGCAAGGTTGTCCATGGCAGTGGAAACTGTCACTTCACCGGCTACTGCTTCACCAATGTTCTGCCACCACA
>JAAEMC010000073.1 GCA_024225895.1 Desulfobacteraceae bacterium
CTTTGCTGTGACATTATTTTTAATCCAAGCCGTATCCCACCATTCAATGGGATTAACAAAAATATTATGGATAATCATTGAAAAATGAAGATGGTCTCCGCCTGCAAGCCCGGTATAACCTGTATTGCCTATAATATCACTTTTGTTTACCATATCTCCTTCATTGACAGAGATATTATTTAAATGTGAGTAAAGGCTCATCACCCGGAATCCGTGATCAATTATAACCGTGTTACCGAAAATACCGACAGATTTTGCAAGAATCACCTTGCCGGAATTTGCAGCCGGAACAGGTGCGTTGGCCGTGGATGCAAGATCAATCCCTAGGTGTGTCGCCCTGTCGATTTCCTTGCCTTTATATTTATAAATTCTTTTGTCTGCATACCCTGCCTTTCTGGCAGCCCCGGCAAGCCTTTTGAATTTTCCTTCCCAAAACATTTGGTTACTGCTTTTATCTGATAACCCTAAAATTGTCTTTACATTCTCTTTGCGCATATCTTCATTGACATAAAGAAAGCTTGCCAACAGGGGATTTTTTTTACTGCTGAATGCTCCTTGTTTTTCCCCTAGATCAAAATTTGCGATCCTGTTATTTAAAAACCAGTCTGAAATAGTGAGTGTATCTGTTTTAAAATTCTTTTCCCGGATATAGTGATAAAAACCCCTTTTGGATATATTGCCGGCTACATCTTCGGCCAAAACCGCAATCTGGGTGCCGGGCCCCTGGTTGTGATCTAAGGCAAAAAAAGCAGCATGGATATTTTTATCATTAAACAGCCCTGATGCGCCTGGAAAATAATTTTCCCCCACTCTCACCCCGGTTGTTACATTTTCTTCAAACACCTTATAAACCACCAGTCCGGTTCCGCCGCGCGTCATATTGTGCTGTTTTGTTAAAATGTTGATTTTAGGCGGCTTTGAATCAATGATCACCTCTTTTTCAATATAGGCGATATTTCCCTTGTTCCATCCTTGCCAGGAAAAATCCGATGCATGTATTTTTATGACAGCCTCGCCATCGGTCATGCCGTATTTCCATGACTGAACCGGTATACTAAAATCATCTGTCAATTGTTTTTTATCCGAGAGCATGCTCATAAGTCCCGGGGAATCGTATTCTTTTTCCAAAAGGATCTTTTCATTACCTTTTTGCATGATGGAAACGATGATTTTCCGCAAGCCCGTCCCTTTCTCAACAATCTTCAAATCCATTTCATATGACTTTTTTAAATACACGGAAGGAAGGGTGACTTTTACCTCTGGTTCACTACCCTCAAATTTACAGATAAAAAACCAGATTGCAGGGACAAAAATACCAAGAATTAATAATATAAAAAAAACACGTTTCATCAATAATACCTATCTTTTCAGCAAGTTGATATCCGGTTCAACAAAATGCCAGTAAGATAGCAATAATACCTGAACTTATCAAGGGATTTTACATTCTTGACATTTTGCCGATCACGCTATAATTTGACCCCAAAACGCCTTTTATAGGATGCGAAATTTATGACCAATTTTTTTTTTAATTTAACCCAGAAAATACCAGGTAATTTTTTCCTGATTGCAGGTCCCTGTGTCATTGAAAATTATAAAATGACAAAGTCCATTGCCGCGCACTTGAAACAAATTACAAACGAACTCAATATCCCCTTTATTTTCAAGGCATCGTGCGACAAAGCCAACAGGAGTTCCATCACATCATTCCGGGGCCCCGGATTTAAAGAAGGACTTCAGATTTTAAAACAGGTCAAAGACGAACTGGATATCAATATCATATCCGACATCCATTTGCCGGATCAAGCTGGTGAGGCCGCAAAGACACTTGATATCATACAAATCCCCGCCTTTTTATGCCGCCAGACTGATTTGATTACGGCTGCTGCTAAAACCGGCAAACCTGTCAATATTAAAAAGGGCCAGTTTCTTTCACCCCATGAATGCCAAAACATAATCAATAAAGCCCGTCAGGTAAATTGCAATGATATTGCCATCACGGAAAGGGGATCTTTTTTCGGGTATAACAATCTGGTGGTTGATTTCAGATCATTTCAGATCATCCAGGAGTTTAATGTCCCGGTCATTTTTGATGCCACCCATAGTGTGCAATTGCCCGGAGGGGCAAAAGACAGCTCAGCCGGAGAAAGACAATTTGTGGCTGGCCTGTCCAAAGCTGCCATGGCTGCCGGTGCCAACGGATTGTTCATTGAAACCCACCCTGAACCGGATAAAGCGCTATGTGACGGCCCTAACTCCCTGCCGCTTTCTGAGGTCAAATCCCTCTTAAAAAGGTTAATGGCCATTAAAAAAGCTGCTGACATAGTCCAATGAGTCCAATGATTGACAAAAAACTAAAACAAATTAAAATGCTGCTTTTGGATGTTGACGGCGTGCTGACGGATGGGAAAATCACCTATACCGATGCTGGAGAGCAGGTCAAAAGCTTTGATTCAAAAGACGGGTTCGGGTTGC
>JAAEMC010000074.1 GCA_024225895.1 Desulfobacteraceae bacterium
TCTGAAGATACCTATAGAGTTTTGACTGCTGTGGACTGCGCAGTTATGATCATTGACAATGCAAAAGGAGTGGAGCCCCAGACCCGGAAACTCATGGAAGTCTGCCGCATGCGAAATACTCCTATAATTACCTTTATCAATAAACTGGACCGAGAAGGACTTGAACCTTTAGATATATTTGAGGATATCGAAGAAAAACTTCAGATCGAATGCATCCCCTTAACCTGGCCCATTGGCATGGGTAAACGGTTTAAAGGGGTCTATAATCTTGAAAAACAGGAGCTGGGAGTCTTTTCCCCCGGGTATACACCTAAAGACAATGACGGCATAATCATCAATGATCTTTCAGACCAGCGGCTGGATGAATTGATTTCAGAAAGCCAGGCCGAGCAATTACGCGAAGATGTTGAACTTATTGAAGGCGCCCTGGACCCGTTTGAACTTGATCTTTATCTGAACGGCACCCAGACCCCTGTGTTTTTCGGCAGCGCCATCAATAATTTCGGGGTTAAAGAGATGTTGGATGCCTTTGTTGAAATTGCGCCGCCGCCGGGCAAAAGACAGACATTGTCGCGCGATGTGGATCCATTGGAAGAAGATTTCAGCGGATTTACCTTTAAAATACAGGCCAACATGGATCCAGAACACCGGGACAGGATTGCATTTTTCAGGATTTGTTCAGGCAAATTCACCAAAGGCATGAAGGTTAAACACCACCGCATAGGCAAAGATATCAAAATTTCCAATGCCACCATTTTCATGGCACAAGAGCGCAATAATGTAGATGAAGCCTTTCCTGGTGATATTATCGGTATCCACAATCACGGCACCATTAAGATCGGAGATACCTTTACCCAAAAAGAACCCCTGAAATTTTTAGGGATTCCCAATTTTGCGCCGGAACATTTCAGACGGGTAATTTTACAAGATCCAATGAAGGCCAAATCACTGCAAAAAGGGTTGAAGCAGCTTGCAGAAGAAGGCACTATCCAGGTTTTCAAACCCCTTTCAGGAAACATGTATGTCATAGGCGCAGTGGGTATTCTTCAGTTTGATGTAACCATGGCAAGGCTGAAGGCAGAATATAAGGTAAAAGCAGGTTATGAAACCATTGACTTATCTGTGGCAAGATGGGTAACTTGTGACGATGATCTGGTTTTAAAGGACTTTAAGAAAAAGAATGAATCCAGTCTTGCAACCGACTCCGAAGGATGGCTCACCTTTCTAACCACAAGCGAATACCAGCTGGGCTTTACTATTGAAGACTGGCCTCAGATCCAATTTCACAACACCAGGGAGCACAATTAAAAAATATATATTGATGATTTTATATCACCATTTTGACATCAAAGTTACCATCTTGACGGTTACCTTTTAAGGATCATATAAATTTTACAGCCTGAGATTACTACAAACCTAAGTATCCAAAGGAGAAAAAAATGAGCGAAAACAGAATTTATAATTTTAATGCAGGTCCGGCTGCGCTTCCTTTACCGGTTTTGGAGGAAATCCAATCTTCTTTTTTAAATTTTCAAAACAGCGGGATGTCGGTTACAGAGATCAGTCACCGGTCTACATATTTTGACGATGTGATAAATGATGCAGTTGACAGGGCCAAAAGACTGTTAAAACTTGATGATAGGTTTCGTGTTCTCTTTATCCAGGGCGGAGCCAGTATGCAGTTTGCCATGATTCCCATGAATTTTCTTGCCAATGGAAAAACCGCAGATTTTGTTAACACCGGCACCTGGTCGACAAAAGCTATCAACGAAGCCAGGCTTTTGGATAAAAAAATCAATGTTGTTGCTTCTTCGGAAGACAAAGACTTTTCCTATATCCCAAAAGATATCACCTTTTCAAAGGATGCTGACTTTATTCATTTAACATCCAACAATACCATCAAAGGCACCCAGTGGGCAGATTTCCCAGATACCAACGGTGTTCCGATTATTGCCGATATGTCTTCTGATATTTTTTCACGGACCCTTGATATGGAAAAATTCGGTATGATTTATGCCGGTGCCCAGAAAAATTTAGGGCCTTCGGGAACCTGTATGGTTATCTTAAGACAGGACCTGTTGGACAAGGCAGAAGATGCATTGCCCACTATGCTTAAATATTCGACCTATGCAGATAAAAATTCCATGTATAATACACCGCCTTGTTTCGGCATCTATACCATTGATCTGGTTCTCAAATGGATTGAAGAGGAGATGGGCGGCCTTGAAAAAGTGGAAGAATTCAATATTCAAAAAGCCGCTGTCCTGTATGATTTCATAGATTCGAGTTCTTTTTATAGAACCACGGCAGAAAAATACTCAAAGTCTTTAATGAATGTTACCTTCAGGCTCCCCACAGAAGAGCTTGAACAAAAATTTATTGCAATGGCAACCGAAAAAGGGTTTGGCGGACTAAAAGGCCACAGATCTGTAGGCGGATGCAGGGCATCCATCTATAACGCAGCCACCAAGGAAGGGATGAAAGCCCTTGTGAACTTTATGGATGCCTTTGAAGGAGAAAATAAGTAATGAAAGTACTTGTAAGCGATAAAATGGGAGAAGCCGGAATAGAAATATTTGAAAACCAGGATGGTCTTGAAGTGGATGTGAATACCGGCCTGGCTCCTGAAGAATTAAAGGAAATTATCGGACAATATGATGCCCTTGCCATCAGAAGCGCCACCAAAGTCACAAAAGAGATACTAGAGGCAGCCACCAATTTAAAGGTGATAGCACGGGCTGGTATTGGTTTGGATAATGTGGATATTCCCGAAGCCACCAGAAAAGGTGTTGCAGTGATGAACACTCCTGGCGGCAATACCGTGACCACGGCAGAACATGCCATTGCCATGATGATGGCCTTAACTCGGAATATCCCCAGGGGAACAGCTACACTTAGACAAGGGCAGTGGGAAAAGAAGAACCTCCAGGGAAGAGAGATCCGCAATAAAACCTATGGCGTTATCGGGTTCGGTAATATTGGTTCTATTGCAGCCAACCTGGCCAAAGGCCTGAGAATGAAGGTTATTGTCTTTGATCCAAATATTTCATCCGACCATATCCAGAAAGAAGGTTTTGAAGCGGTTTCTTTAGATGAACTCTTTGCCCGGGCCGACTATATTACCATTCATGTTCCAAAAATTGATGCTACTGTTGATCTTTTAAATGCAGCAGCATTTGAAACAATGAAAGACGGAGTTATGGTAATCAATTGCGCCAGAGGCGGGATTGTAAATGAAAATGATCTGTATGATGCCATTAAATCAGGCAAGGTGGCCGGTGCTGCCTTAGATGTATTTACCACGGAACCTCCTGGAGAACATCCGCTTTTTGAACTTGATGAAGTTATTGCCACGCCACATCTTGGAGCATCCACAAAGGAAGCTCAAACCAATGTTGCTGTGGCGGCTGCCAATCAGATTATCGAGTATTTGCTCAATGATACGGTTATTAACGCAGTAAATGTGCCGTCGGTATCCGGGGAAATTTTAAAACAGCTAAAGCCGTTCATTTATCTGGCTGAAAAAATGGGTAAAATGCAGGCTCAGATAACTAAAGGCGGCCTAAAAGAAGTGATCATAGAATTTACCGGGAACTTTCCTGAAGTGGATCTTAAACCTGTTAAAATTTCTGCGATCAAAGGGCTTTTGGAGCTTTTTGTCAAACATGAGGTCAATTTTGTAAATGCAATTTCCCTGGCCAATGACATGGGCATTAAGATTTCGGAATCCACGGCCAAAGACAGTGGGAACTTCCTGCATCTTATACGTATGACTGTCATATCTGAAGAAGAGACCAACCTCATTGAAGGCACCATTTTTGGTAAAGATGATGCCAGGATTGTCCGGATTAATAAATTCCGCCTGGAAGTGATTCCTGAAGGCCACCTCGGACTCATCCACAACATTGACAAGCCCGGCTCCATCGGTTCCATGGGAACCACCCTGGGCAAACACAACATCAATATTTCCAGAATGACAGTGGGAAGGGAAGAAGACGGGGAACGCAACATTATCTTTCTTGAAACAGACACCCCTGTTCCACCGGAAGTGGCAAAGGAAATAGAAGGTTTAGACCTGGTTAACACCATGATTACATTTGAATTGTAACCGTCACTAAATTTTTATTGATTTTAAAACCCGGATATGTGAATTCTTTTCACTATCCGGGTTTCACTTATTTGACAGACTTAAGGATTTCGTTTTTTATCGGATCGTCTTTTTGGATAATATATTTCATAGGTTCTTTTTAATGAATTTAATTTTACTTCATAAAAGAGATTTTGTCAGCAATCAGAAAGTTGTTTTAAAGGACAGGCGATTTGATTATATCCGTGATGTTCATAAAGCAAAAACAGGTGATACACTGTTATGCGGCTTGATAAATTCCAAAATCGGCAATGGAAAAATAACAAAATTTTCATCCCGCCATATTGAAATGGATGTCTGCCTTGAAAATGATCCAATCGATCCGTTACCCCTGATACTTGTTCTTGCGCTGCCCAGGCCGAAAATGCTCAAGCGGATCATCGAAAGTGTCGTAAGTTTGGGTGTTAAGGATATCTATTTAATTAACTCCTGGCGGGTGGAAAAAAGTTTTTGGCAGAGCCCGTTATTGAAAGACCAAAACCTTGAAAAATATATTTATCTGGGGCTTGAGCAAAGCAAGGACACAGTATTGCCGAAAATCCACCAAAAAAGATTTTTTTCATCTTTTGTAAAAGAAGAGCTTGCCTTGATCGCAAAGGACAGCCTCAAGTTTACGGCCCATCCGAAAACAGATAAACTTTGTCCCGCAGGGTTGAATGAAAAAATCACGCTGGTGGTTGGCCCGGAAGGGGGCTTTATTGATCTTGAGATTGAAACCTTGGAAGAAATAGGGTTTAATACAATAAGTTTTGGTAAAAGAATATTAAAAGTAGAAACCGCAGTAACCTATTTAATTGCGCGGATATTCTCTAAATAAAAAAAAAAAAA
>JAAEMC010000075.1 GCA_024225895.1 Desulfobacteraceae bacterium
AAAGATAGCACTTGCAGGAAGGACCCCTGACAAAAAGCAGGATCAAATAAAAAAGAAAGCACAAACCGATTATGGCCGGCACAATAACGACTGCTGCATCGACATTGCTGTTCCAGATCACCATAGCCATTATGCCGGTCAATAAAAGCAGGATAAATATGAAGATGCTTTGGAAAAGAGTAGTATTTGTTTTCAGCAGATTAATGGCCTGGATGTCTTTAAAATAAAAGCGTTTGTAATTTTCTGATATTCCGGTTGATTCAACCAGCAACAGATGATCCCGGCCAATCCAGAGTCTGCAGTCTCCTATAAATTTTTTCTTTTTGCCGGGCAATTTTTTATATGCTGTTTTTTTGGATTCCATGGTTCTTTGATTATTAATTAATTTTTATGATAAATGAATGAGATAAATTACAATCCAAATCCAGCATCCTATTTGAGCTGCTGATAGAATGAATGCAACAATGAATCGCCACTTTTTTCTTCTGGGTGTAATACTGGAATCCGATTTCCAATACCGGACGGCAATATAAAGAGAAGCAGGTGCTGTAATACAGGTGAAAAAAGTAAATACCAGGGAAATTAAAGGCAGAATACTCAGGCGGATGGCCAGACTGTCAGGTAAAAACCTGTACGTCTCAAGGGTGTTCAAAACTTTTTGTTTTTTACCGGATTCCATGCAGGGAAAACAGATGTGCTCACCATCCATTTCAATATCACACAAGGCACATAAAAAGCGCCCGCAGGAAGAGCAGGGAATAATTGCTTTTTTTGTCGGATGGAAATAACAGCCGGCATCATCATCAATGACAAGACTTTTTTGCCTTTCATCGGGTTCAGGAGCCCTGACAGCGGCAGGGAAAATGTCTGTGCGTACAAGACTTTTACATTTGCTGCAGGGCATTAATGTTTCAGTGTTGATATTGCTTTCAGGAATCAGGGTATTGCATTTCTCACAATTGATCATGGCCAACCTGTATCAGCTTTATATTTATTATCTGTTTTTTATTACCCTGGTGCTGCAGATCCTGTCATGCAGGGTTCTTTTTTCAGAATCAAAGGCTGCCATAATATATCCGATACAAAGAATAATGCTGCTTATAATTTCTGCAAGCGAACGGCCAAAAGCCCTAAGATAGCTGACTTTTTCATTTTCAGCAGTAACAATTTTTAATCCGCACGCCATCTTGCCCGGGGTCGCACCATGTTTTCCCACAAACCATATGCTGTAAAAAAGACTTACTGCCCATTGCAGCAAGCCAACAATAATTGAAGGTATCATAATTTTATTAATATCTTCAGGACTGGTCACAGCCGGTGTCAGCATCCCAAATGCAAAGCTGATAATATAATTTACAATCATCAGAATAATCCAGTCTATTATTTTGGCTCCAAGCCGAATCCAGAACCCGCCATATATCATCTCACCAATGGGGATTCCTTCCCGGATTTTTTGCACAAATGCCGGTTTGCATCCCGCACATATAAAGGAGTCATTAAATGAGACCAGTTCATCTTGCGCAAATGCCTTCCCGCATTCGGAACAGGTCTTTTGGGTGGTTTCTGATTTTACTTTTTTGGGAACCTTGGGCACATCATCCTCTGGTTTATCATGCCCTTGTGTTTTGATTGTTCCATAGGCTGTCCAGTCAGTCATGGTATTATTCCAGACTAATGTTTTATCTGTAATGGTTCCCGAAGAGATAAGAGAATTGAATTCCCGGTCATCCATTGGCCCCTGTTTTTTTTTGCCTACAGCATAATACCAATCCATTGCCTGTCCTTTCCAAATTGTAAATCAGTTATACCA
>JAAEMC010000076.1 GCA_024225895.1 Desulfobacteraceae bacterium
GTCTCTATTTCTTCAGGAAGGTATCCCATTTCCGCCACAAGATCTGCTGCTTTTTTTTCGGAGCTTGAAGTGATGCCCTGGATATAAAGGCAAAAAAGATCCAGTACCAGAAACATACATATGGAACTTTTAATGGCCGCCACCGTCGCTTCTTCACCGCTGAAAACCGGGATGACACCCACACTTTTTCTAATGATAAGGCCCAGATCGGAAAAGGGCTTTTCCATGATGCCGACTAAGAGGATATTCCGGCTCAGAAGATGAGAGGCAAAATCGATCATATCCGATGTTGTGCCGGACCAGGAGACCATGACCACAAGATCCCTGTCCGGGTTGATGGAGCTTTCAACATTGTCAATGTCCAGGGGGGTGGTCACAATAATATTAATCCCGGTGAAAAACTGTTCCATATTCTTTTCAACGATCTGTGCCAGAAGGTAACTGAATCCTGTGCTGACAATGATGATGCGGTTCAGGTTGGCAAGGCCTGCACCAAACCGTCTTTTTAAAAGTCGTTCCCGGATGTCAAACACAGGGATATGGCGGTCCGGGCAGGTATATCTTTCAAGCAGTTCATTGAGCAAACCCGGTATTTCAAAAAGATGCTCCTCATAAAATGTTTTGCCGAAATCCTTTTTAAAGGTCATGGGGGTCAGATGGGTCAGTTCCGGCTCGATGTCGGTTCTGATTTTGCCTGAGAAATCACTGATGGTCAGGTCCCGCAGCACGCTGTCTGTTCCGGCTTTGGTTTGAATCTTGGCAAATATGCATTCCTGATCCAGCGCATAAATTTCCACCTGAAAAGGTCTCAGAAGTGCCATTTTTTCCTTCCTGAACCAGGCATCACTGCTGTCACCGGATCTGTTCTCAAAAAAATCGGGCTCCACAATAATCGATTTTTTTGAATAGTCTTTCATCAGCCTGCGCAATTTGATAGTGGTGGACTGGATCAAGGTTTGGGGGAAAAGCCCTACTGCAGCGTTAATATCGGAAACCACCATAAAGTCCGAGGTATCCAGTCGTTTGACGATATACAATGGTCGTTTGTGAACGGCTGCAAAGAGCCGGTCCGGTGATACCAGGCTGATGCCGGAAACCGCAAACTGGCCGCCTGCTTTCATAAGGGCCTGAGCCGCCTGAATAAAGGAGAGTTCATCAATTTCATGCTTGGTTTTGTGGCGTAAGGTTTTGAAAATACCGTAATCAACAGATTGGCTGCAGACAGAGATGTCCTCCAAACCCAGTTGGTGCTGTTTTTCAATGACGCTATACCGCTGATTCGCCCCAAACGATGTATCAAAATAATACCCCCAGAGCACGGAGAACAATTCCGTTGAATTTTCACTTCTTAAACGGATATTGGCGACGTTTTTAAGATATTCCTGGATTCTGGATTCGGTATCTGAATTAAACTGGCCGTTCAATACCACTGCCCGAAGCTTTTTTTCATCCACAAACGGGTGGGCGTTTCGAACAGATATGGAAGCTTGAATGGCCCATCTGCCTTGAGCAATCACCGGCTGGACCATAAATTTAAGCAGGAGCGGATGGGTCCGGCCCGGTATATGGCCAGGCGGCAGTTTTTTGTCCTTTTTTTCTTTGAGCATATTCTTCATATAAATTTCAGTCTGGAACCAGGCCAGGGCAGAGGCAGCGGCAATACCGTAGACATTATAAAGGCGCTCGGTCCGGTAGAGTGTCCGCCAGTGTACGGGAGGAGTGGATTTGGCAGTTGTCCAGAAATTTTCAAAAATCAACTGGATTTGGTCATCGATTTCAGAAGATTGAATACTGCCGGCCAGCACCGAACTGTCAATACTGCGAAAAAGATTGGCAATCCCATCTGTCGTGTAATCAGAAGGCAGTGTCACCACCACATCCTTAAGGCATTTCCAGAAATATTTTCTTACATAGGGATTTTTATGGCCGCCTTGATATTGGGTACGCCTTGGCTGCAGCGGTGTTTCATCATGGGCATAGCTGTCAAAAATTTGCTTAAACTCGTGAAGAAGATCTTTTGTTCCAACTGGTAACGGATCGTTTTCCTGTCTGTTTTGAACCTGTGTTTCAAACCCCTTTTGAATGAGTTTTTCAACCAGGACCAGCGGCAGGTCATAGTCCTTGACCAAGCTGTTGATGACGGTTTTTAAGGTTTTAGGAGAATCAATGGTAAAATATTGTTGGATCTCCGGGTTCCCGGGTGTTCCCGGTTCAATTTCCAGGATGTCTCGGGTGTCTGTCAGGACAGACCAATTGATAAATGGATCCTTTTTGCCGGGGTGGTTAAACCGCGCATCCAAAGGGAATCCCTCAAAGGCAAGCAGCTTTAGTTGATTTTGGGCGACAAAACTCGAATACCTTGGGCCATCCTCATCCATGATGGAGACGATGCGAAGTTCTGCCTCATCAAACACAGGGGTTTCTATGAGCCGGTCAATGAGATTGCTTACAGATCCTAATTCCCGGCGGATTTTCAGGGGTTCCAGGTCACTGCCGATAAGACCGATTCCCGTGCTGTCCGGCGCCCGGTAGACAATGGCCCACATTCCGCTGACCACCCGGGCCACCCGGTTTTCTGCTTCCCCATAGTAGACAACAATGCCGCACATTTTTCACCCTTTCTTTTTTTTAATACACAGTTCTATTAATTTATCCAGATTGGGTTCCTGATTAAAATCCCAAATCAGCTTTGCCAGCCGTTCTGAATTGATTGTACCTAATATTGGAGTAGTGAGCCATAAAAATTTATCCTGAAGTTCAGAATCAGAGGGAAAAGTGGTGTGGGGATCCCATCGTGCCGACATCACGCCGGATGAGAAAACACCCTCTTTGTGAGTGCTGATTTCAATTTCAGATTCTGCTTTTTGGGGAAATGATTTCTGGAACCTGTTCTGGGCAACGATATCTATTTTATCCATGATTTTGTGTATATCGCTGTCAAAAAGCCGTGGAGGGGACACCTGTTTTGGCCCGACTTTGCCATCCAAAAGTGCTGCTGCAACGGGAAAAGAAATATTATATTGGGCTTGTTCGGTATTTTGGGGATAGGCAGAACTCAATGCAGCGGATTCTTTAAAAGTAAACACCTTTATCTCTTTTATCTCTTCGGATGAAAGCTTATGTTCTTTCATGATTTTCAACGCACCGTCCACGGCCGGCTGTGCCCAGCGGCAGGCGGAATAGGGCTTGAAATAAAGATTCATGATTTCATAGGAACGCCCCAAAGAATTAATCCACTCAGGTTCGGGAGTGTCATCAAACAAGGGGTTGATGCCCGTAAACCCTTTTTGGGCCATGAGAACGGATATCATGGCTGCCGTACATCCCCAGCCAATGCTGTCTTTTCCCATGCCTGGCACGTCAATGCATTTCATCATGGGTGCAATGGGTGCATGGTACTCCGCAGCACCCATGGCATGTTTTAGAATTTTAGGAGAACACCCGAAGAGTTTACCGGCGGCTGCAGCTCCTGCTATTGCACCCCAGCTTCCCGAGGAATGGTAGGTTTTGTACGTGGCGTGCCGAATCAATCCTGCCCGGATACCCACCTCATATCCCACAACAAGGGCAGTTAATATATCTTTTCCCGTGGTCCCGGGAATCATCTCTCCTGCAGCCAGAACCACAGGCAGTACACAGGCACCCGGGTGCCCTTTCACCAGCCGGTGGCCATCATCAATATCCAGGGCATTGTTGGCAAAGCCGTTGACAAGGGCGGCACCGGTTGCGCTGATTTTACTTCCCCGAACCAGAACCGTTGCCTGGCCCTGGCTGAACTGGTCTTGTGCAAAAGCATGGACCAGGTCGACCACCGGTGTCTTATGACCGGCGATCAGGGCCCCCAAAGTATCCAGAAGGCATCTTTTTGCCTGGTGCTGAACCGTGACAGGCAATTGAGACCATTTTGCCCTGCGAATGAACTTGAATGTGGTTTCATTATGGGTCATAAAAACCCCTTTTTTCACCAACAATGTCCATCCCGGAAATCAATCCCTTGTTAAGGATATTTGCGGCAGGCGTGTCTGCTTGTATTGCTGCATTAACCAATTCCAGCAGATGCTCCTTATTGAGTGTTACCAGGGATTCTTTAATTTCATTAAAATCAGTCATGGCCATGTTCTTTATTAATGAATAAAAAATATAAAGCTTGTGTGACCCAGTATTATTCAGTCCGTAAAAGGATATTAAATTTTGTTCTGATTGCTGTGTTAATTTCTTCCGGGACATGAGAAGGTTTGGGACCGGCCAGAAGGGCTTTGGCCATTTTCACCGCCCTTTGCCGGGCATCCAGGCTGCCTTCTTGTTCCCATTTATTCCTGATTTTTCTGTCGGTTACCCCATTGCTGTTGTAATATTCACTCCGGATATGGGTCATGGTATGGGGAGCGGTCATGAAATTTCCGCCTGGCCCCACTGCATCTATGACCTCTAGGGCAAGGTGTTCTTCATCTACCTCAATCCCTTTGAGCACCTTGCAGCAATTGCCGATAATCTCATCATCAATGACAAATTGTTCATGGGCGATGGCCAGCATGGATTCCAGCATGCCGGCGCTATGATGGATATAGTTGGACCCGCCCATGGAGGCCAGAAGGGCTGTAAAGGCTTTTTCATAACCCGCCTGGGCATCCGGGACCTTGGCATCGGTCAGGCCGGATGAATTATAGTTGGGCACCTTGATGTGATGGGATAACTGATGGATGGCAGCGTTCATCATGCCGCATTCCACAGCGCCGCCAAGGTATCCCATGGTATTCATGTTGGCCATTCCGGGGATGCCGCCGTACAAGAGGGGGGCACCGGGATTGGTTAACTGGCAGATGGTGATTCCGGCCAATTGCTCTGCATGGAGCTGGGCCAGTGTTCCAGCCATGGTTAGTGGAGATGTTGACCCGGCCATGGGCGCACTGGAAAGTGCCACTGGGATATGATGACGGTTGGCTTCCTGCATGATTTTTGTCGACTGGGTGCACAGCTTTAAGGGGCTGATGGCAAAGGAGGTAATCACTGAAATTATGGGCCGCTTTTTTAATTTTTCCGGGCTGCCTGCAATCATGGCGGCCATGTCCATGACATCGTGCAGGCCTTTTTCATTGTTTACACCAGACATCACATGCTTGGCAGATCCGGTCAAACAGGCATAATACATGTTAATATCATATGCTTCCTCTTTAATATCCGTGGGAATGCAGGGCCGGACCAGAAAATGGATATTGTCCAACTGGTCTACCAGGCGGGACACATCATAAAGATCCATAAGGGTAGTGGGCCGGGCTTTTCCTGTATCTAAATCCAGGATTTTGATGGCTGCACCACCTGTGCCCAGATGAACCCGGTTTTCGGTCAGGTGAAGGTCATGTTTGGGGTCCTGCCCGCAAAGGACTACTTTTTTTGGAGCCTTGGTAATCTGTTCCAGCACCATCTCTTTTGGGAAGGTGATCCGATTGTCTTCTCTGGTAATTGCTGCGCCATTCGCATCAAGCATCTGGACGGTATCGTCCAGTCCTTGCTCATAGGTGATGCCTGTTTTTTCAAGAATGGTCAGGGATGCAGCGTGAATGGTTTCAATCTGCTTCTGTGACAGGGGGGTGTACTGGCCGCCTTCTAAACCCATTAAATCCATGATAGTCTCCTTTAATCCGAATGGGCATCATTCGGCTGATTAAATGATATATCTCTAACATTTTTCACAAATGCCAATATCGCTCAACATTGTTAATAAAAATGCAGTAAAAGTCATCATGCGTTTGAAAATAATTTTGAAACATATTTATTTATAATTGTTTCTGTTTATTTTGGGTGTCCGGACACCTATAACTGACGAATTGAGCAGCAACATCCCATGGTTTTTATGTAGCGTTACCGGCGCCCAGGTGCCAGGAACCGGCCTCTTCGCGCATAATCCGGTCCATAATGGCAGTCCGGGCTTCATCCATCTCTTTTTTCAATGTACGTTTGGCCCCTGCAGGATCCCTGGCAATGAGACGGTCGATAAGGCGATTGTGAACATCCGTCATAAAAGAGCCGGACCTGATAATGATCATAAAACGGGCCAGGCGGTCATGGAGGCGGCGCACATGCAATGCCAGGGAATCATTGCCCGAGGCTTTTGCCACTAGATAATGGAAAATGATGTTTTCCTGGGTATACCTGGAATAGGTTTCATCATTGTCATTTGTGAAACCGGCATGTACTGCTTTAAGCTCTTCAATCTGTTCATCGGTTATTTTCTCTGCGGCCCGCTCCACAGCTGCCAGTTCCAGAATTTCCCTTAGTTCCAGCATATCATTGAGTTCTTTTAAGCTCACCAGGGTGACATAATATCCTGATCTGGGTTTGATGGTCACAAGATCTTCCTGGCTGAGCATTTGCAGTGCGTCCCTGACCGGAGTGACGCTGGTTCCGAATTCATTTTTTAATGTATCAATGGAGAGTCTTTCACCCGGGTTTTTCTTTCCTGTGATGATTTCGCTTCTGATTTGGTCGTAAATGGCGTGTTTGGCAGCATTGTTTTGTTTGGGGGGCATAGGTGAATCCTCCTGTTGGGGTATAGCATACTAAATATAATTTGAAATTAATATATTATTCATATTATTTGTTAGTAATAATTTATTTTTGAGCTATTATCAAATTAAAAATTTATGTATTTATTTAAAAATTGATATATCAATTTGCAATGTTCAATATACTTTCCAGATTTGAGAAAAGGAATAAATTTATCGGGATCAGGTGTGAAAGTGGTTGCCGGTTATTTAAGTTCTTATCCGGTAAGGTATAAAAATCGTTATAGTGATTCTGAAAAAATACATTTTCGAAAAACAATACAAATAAAAGCAAATCGATTTAGTATCAGTCATCACTTCCTGGCGCCTTGCATCTGACACCTTGAGGGTTGCCAGGGATGTGTCTTTTTGTTGTTATTGTGGCATGTTAAGGAATTTGATGGTGGCTTTAGGTTAACCGTCTTACAAAAATTTTGCGCCGATCCCAAGAATATTCCGGCAATAATCAATGCTCTTTTTAATGGTTTCAATTTCCAGGTTAAGGGCGGTTTCTTTGTCATCCAGGCTAAAGCCCATCTCGGTTTCAATATTAATCCTTTTGCCAGGGGAGTGATCCCGGATAATTTCATAGGCTTTTTTCATATCAATATCCCCGTCCCCGACAGCCGTGCCGCTGACTTTAAAACCATCCCGGCAAAAGTCTATGCGGTCATCCCTGAAGTGATTGGTAAAAGCAAAAGGCGCAAGGTTCTCAATTGCGGCCATGGGATCCTCGGCCATGTGCCAGGCATTTACGGTATCAATACAGGCACCGGCAAATGGGTGGCCGACCTGTTCAAGCACCCATAATATTTCTTCTGAAAAGCTGTCGCAATGGTTTTCAAGGGCCAGGCGGATGTTCAATGACTCTGCCAGGGGAGCGGCTTGTTTCAGCCGGGCTGCGGTTTCTTCAAGGTATGGCATGACCTTGGGATGAAAGCGGCTGCCGGCCCTGGGGCGGGGCCGGGGAATCTCCATGCTGATTTTTACCACATCTGCGCCCAGGGCATGGGCAGTTTGGAGCCCCTCACCAATATCATGCTGGATACCGATGCCAAATTTGCCCAGATCCAGTGTCATATTGTATTCTATGTAAAGATTTTTTTCTTTGGCAGCAGCCCCAACTTTTGAAAGATAGTCAGGATCAAGGGTTTCCAGTACCCCGTCATCCAGGTGAAATCCATCCAGCCCCAATTCAATGCCAAGCTCGAAGAGCTCAAAGGTAGAAAGCTGCCGCTCCCAGGGTAGCTTAAACCCTGCCCAGGCCTGGCCGATGCCATGCAGATATAAACTGTAAGTGTGCAGCCCCAGCTTCATCTGATCATTGGTGGTTTGATTGGTCGGCATTTAAAGTATCTCCATTTTTATTCAGGTCTTATTTCAACGTGAAGGCCATTTGTCGCAGATTAGCAAATCTTTAATACAAAAAAATCCACCTGAAACAATCGCATCACTGCAAGATTCCAGGCGGAGGTTTTTTATTTAATTAAGAAATGCAGTTTCCAGGATATTTAAATCCGGTAACAGATGATTGTCGGTATGGTCACACTGGACAGGGGTTATGGAAATATAATCATTGGCAATTGCATACACGTCGGTATCAGGCTGGGCCTCAATGGGGGTAATATTTCCATACCAAAAATAATTTTTATTTTTCGGATCCTTCTTTTTTTCAAACTCTGTGGAGAGGTTATTGGAAGCCTGGCGGGTGATTTTGATCCCCCGGATTTCTTCCATGGGTCTGTCCGGGGCATTGATATTTAAAAATGTACCAAAGGGAAGGGTGATTTTTTTCATCTGCCCGGCCAGTTGCCTGGCAAGCTCTGCAACGCCTTGATAATCCATTTGCTCGCCTCTCACAAGGGATACGGCAATACCGGGAATGCCATTTAGGGCAGCCTCCCTGGCAGCCGCTGCAGTGCCGGAATAATTGATGTTGATGCCGGTGTTGGACCCATTGTTCATCCCTGAAATCACCAGATCTGGTGGTGTTTGGAAAAGTTCGAACAAGGCAAGTTTTACACAGTCGGCAGGACTTCCTGAAATGGCAAATCCTTTGTCTCCGCAGTTTAAGTTTACTGAATCAATTCGTAAGGGAGCATTCAAGGTGATACCGTGTCCCACAGCACTTTTTTCCCTGTCCGGGGCTGCAAGCGTGACATCGTGGTCACAGCATAGTGCTTCATATAAAATTTGGATGCCAATGGCCTGGTATCCGTCATCATTGGTCAAAAGAATGTTCATGTTTTGCCTTTATAAAAATTAGGTTAAAATTTTGTATGTTTGATTTATGCCCAAAGCATAAGCATTTTATTCGCATTTTACAAATATCCTATTAAATATTTAACAAGGTCGGTTGCTTAATACTGGTTCTCACAATTTTTAAATATAATTTTAAAGGAATCTTGTTTATAGCGATTCCCAAAATAAAGTTCCGAAAAACATGATAGATTAATGGAATCGCCTTTGAGCAAATCGATTGTAGTATCAAGAGAATCTTAGGAATCGTTACAAAATAACTTGATCTAAATTGTTTCCAAAACCCCTTAAAAGACTGGGTATTTTGAAAACAAA
>JAAEMC010000077.1 GCA_024225895.1 Desulfobacteraceae bacterium
ATCTCAGACAGGTGCCAATGTATCCATTATGGATCAGTTAGGGTACTGGGTCTGTGTGATAGTCTTTTTGATTTTAAATGGTCATCACATCATGCTTTTGGCCATGATCGAAAGCTTTCAGCTGGTACCCATTGGATTTTTTATGATGCACAATGCCATTCTGGTTAAAATTTTAGGAATGGGGTCGGATTTATTCATTCTGGGTATAAAAATCGGGGCACCGGTAATTGCAGCCCTGGCATTTGTCAGTGTAGGGTTTGGCCTGACGGCGAAATTCTCGCCCCAGATGAATGTAATGATTGTGGCCTTCCCTTTAAAAATTATGGTAGGGCTTTTGTTGTTCGGGCTGGTGTTCCAGATTATTCTCATAGTCACAAGGGCATATATTTTAGAATTCAAGGAATTATTGATGACGTTATTATATTATGCCGGTGGTAATTAATGGGGAGATTTTTAGGATAAGATATGGCTGAAGATCCGGAAAGTGGTGGAGAGAAAACCGAAGACGCAACCGGGCGAAAGCTCTCCAAGGCCAGGGAAGAGGGCCAGGTGGCAAAGAGTATTGAGATCGGTTCCGTATTCGTGCTTATTGCAGGGGTGACAGCGCTCTATTTTACATCTTCGCATATCTATGAAAATTTAGTTGGTGTGTTTCATCTCAATTTTAACTTTGACATTATCTTGAACCCCACCAATAACGAAATTGTCCGGCTATTGGCTCATCATATAAAAGTCATTGTTATAATCTGTATCCCTGTCATGCTTGCCGTGGTGATCATAGGGCTGATCAGCAATTTTTTCCAGGTCGGTTTTGTGATCTCCTGGAAGGCCCTGGAACCTAAACTGTCCCGTCTCAATCCCATTACGGGGTTTAAAAATAAATTCTCTTCCAGGGCAGTGGTTGAGTTTATTAAAAATATTCTTAAGATCGCCATCATTTCCCTGGTGACATATTCTAATGTGAAAGCAGTATTTATTGAGATACAGCGACTGTATGACAATAGTATTGGTTTTTCCCTTCTTTTTATTTTAAAGGTTTCTTTTTGGATTTTTATTAAGGTTTGTCTTATCATGATCGTCCTTGCGTTGATAGACTATGCTTACCAGAAATGGAAATTCTTAGATGACCAGAAAATGACCAAAAAAGAAGTAAAGGATGAAATGAAGCAGACCGAGGGTGATCCTCTGGTTAAATCAAGAATCCGGCAGCTGCAGACTGAGGCGGCCCGCAAAAGAATGATGGCTGAGGTACCGGAAGCAGATGTGGTAGTCACCAATCCCACAAGGCTTGCCGTGGCCTTGAAATATGATGGACAAACCATGGATGCCCCCACGGTTACGGCAAAAGGAGCCGGCTCTGTGGCAAAAAATATTCGAAAAATTGCAAGGGAAAATGATATTCCCCTGGTTGAGGATAAAGAGTTGGCCCAAAACTTGTATAGTAGTGTAGATATCGGCAGGGAAGTACCTATTGAACTTTTCCAGGCTGTGGCGGAAATACTGGCGTATGTATACAAATTAAAGGGAAACAAGCAAAAATAGTGACTGACAGTTTTTTGACGCAAGCGTCAAAATAATTTTTATTTTGGAGAGACAATGGCAGAAGAAAATACAGGAATTTTAACAACCATAAAGCAGGAGTCCTCGGATATTCTTATGGTTGTTGCCTTTATCGGTATCCTCATGGCCATGATCCTGCCCCTGCATCCCATTGTGCTCGACTTTTTTTTAGCGCTCAATATTTCCTTTGCCATTGTGGTGTTGATCACCACCATGTATACCACAACTCCCCTGGAATTTGCCATTTTCCCCTCCCTTTTGCTGGTTCTGACATTATTCCGGCTTTCCTTGAATGTGGCTTCCACCCGCCTGATCCTGTTGCACGGGAATGAAGGCCCCCTTGCAGCCGGTGCCATTATCAAATCATTCGGTAGTTTTGTGGTAGGGGGTAATTATGTAGTGGGCTTGATCATATTTATCATCCTTGTATTGATAAATTTTCTGGTTATCACCAAAGGTTCGGGCAGGATCGCTGAAGTTGCCGCGCGGTTTACCCTTGATGCCATGCCGGGCAAGCAGATGGCTATTGATGCAGATTTAAATGCCGGTATGATTGATGAAGTTGAAGCAGGGGAGCGGCGCTTGGCCATTGCCAGGGAATCAGAATTCCATGGGGCCATGGATGGTGCCAGCAAGTTTGTGAGAGGTGATGCTGTTGCGGGTATCGTCATTACCTTGATTAATATTGTCGGCGGGTTCGTCATCGGTGTGCTCCAGCAGGGCATGGCCATGGATGAAGCCCTTGCCAATTACACCCTTTTGACAGTTGGAGATGGTTTGGTCTCACAGATTCCGGCATTGCTGGTGTCTGCAGCAGCCGGTCTTCTGGTCTCCCGGTCCGGCTCGGAAATGAAAATGGGCAAGGAATTTGCCAAGCACCTTTTATCCAGTTCCACACCGGTTTTCATAGGTTCGGTCATTATTTTCTGCATGGGACTTATTCCGGGCCTTCCTTCCATACCTTTTATGACCCTGGGATTGGTTCTGGGCACATTGGCATGGTACTTTTTGAGGGATGAAGAAGCTGTAAAGAAAGAAGCACAAATTGAAGCTAGCGCCGCTGCCGAAGAAGAAGAGGCGGTTGGGGCCCCGGAAGATGTGGATCACTTGTTAACACTGGATACCATCGAACTTGAGGTGGGATACGGGTTGATCCCTCTGGTGGATAAGCAGCAGGACGGCACTCTTCTGGGTAGGATACGTGCCATTAGAAGGCAGTTCGCCACCGAGATGGGTATTATAATTCCCCCTATTCATATCAGGGATAACCTGAATCTTGCACCGGCTCAATACAGGGTGATGATCAAGGGGGTTGATGCGGCCGGTAGCGAATTGATGGTCAACCATTATCTTGCCATGGACCCGGGAGGCACAGCCCAGACGATTGATGGTATTGAAACTGTTGAACCGGCCTTTAACCTGCCTGCGTTGTGGATTCCCATGGAACGGGAAGAAGAAGCTAAATTTGCCGGGTATACCGTAGTTGATAATTCCACTGTAATTGCCACTCACTTAACGGAAATTGTGAGGAACAATGCCTATGACCTTCTGGGCCGCCAGGATGTCCAGCACCTTATGGACAATCTGTCCAAGTCCAATCCCAAGGCAGTGGAAGAGCTGGTACCCAATCTTCTTTCCGTGGGTGTCGTGCAAAAGGTTCTTCAAAATCTCTTGCGCGAGCGTATCTCCATCCGTGACTTTTTGACCATTGTTGAAACCCTGGCGGATTTTGCGCCCATGGGCAAAGATCCGGATCTTTTAACCGAATATGTCAGGCAACGGCTTTCCAGGGGAATGCTGGCACCGTATCTGCAGGATGGCAAACTTTTGCAGATTTTAACCCTTGAGCGGTCCCTTGAAGAGCTGCTTCAAAAGAATGTCAAACATACAGAGCATGGGGTATACCTGGCCCTTGATCCCTCCATGGTGGAAAAAGTTGTTAATGCCGTGGCTGCTGAAGTAGAAAAGCAGATCGTCTTGAATGTCCAGCCCGTGATCATGACCACCCCCACGGTGCGGCGGCATTTCAGGAAATTGATAGAGCCTTCCTTACCAACCGTTTTTGTAGTATCCCATGCTGAAATTGCAGATGATATCAACCTCCAGGCAAGTGGAAAGGTGAGCTTAAACGATGAATAGAAAAGTATTTAAAGCCGAAAACATCCAGGATGCCATTGTCAGTATTAAAGAGGAGCTGGGAAATGATGCCATGATTCTTTCCACAAGGAAGATTCCCAAAAGCCCTCTGGATCCCTATGCCAGGGATATGTTTGAAGTGGAAGCGGCAGTAGGGGCCGCCGAGCCTGCCCAACCGGATAAGAGAGCCGGTAATGCAGACAACCACAGTCTTGCAGAGGCGTTAAAAGATGATATTGCAGATATCAAGGATATGATTTCCATTGCGGGTTTTGGCAATGGCATGCAGAATATGGTCTGCAATCATTTTGAATCGGTTGGAGTGCTGGCTGCATTATTACGGGCAGGTGTGAGTGAAAAAATGGCCTGCGCCCTGATTCAAAAAGCAAGCATCTCAATGGATGAAAATGCAATTGAAGGATCCAAGATCAAATCCTTGAAAAAATATGTGATGCGCCAATGTTTAAAATTATTGGAGACCAGGGACTTTTTTAGCCGGGACAACCGGTCAGGTGTTCCCCATGTGGCCGCTTTTGTCGGGCCGACCGGGGTGGGAAAAACAACCACTATTGCAAAGCTTGCTGCATATTTGTCGTACTCACGGAAGATGAAGGTGGGGATGATCTCCATCGACAACTACCGCGTGGGTGCCTTTGAACAGCTCAAGGCCTATGCTTCCATTATGGGATTGTTCTGTGTGCCTGCCTTCAGCAAAGAGGACCTTAAAGTGGCATTGGACAGGATGAAATCAATGGATATCGTACTGATTGACACTGCAGGCCACAGCCATTTTGATCATGAAAAAATCACTGAGATTTCCCAATTGATTCAAACTGATTTTAGGATTTCTGTTCATTTGGTCTTGAGTGTTACATCGGATTTTATTAATATGAAAGAAGCGACATCAGCTTTTTCCGTACTTAATCCTGAAACTTATGTATTTACAAAGATTGATGAAACTAAAAGATGCGGAAAGATACTGGATCAGGTCAGCGATGTAAAACTGCCGGTATCCCTGGTGACAAACGGGCAAAGAGTGCCTGAGGATTTAATTGTTCCGGACAGGCGGACGTTATTGAGAATCATGCTGGAAAAGGGAACCAAAGGAGACAATTAATTGGATCAGGCAAAAGGGTTACGAAATATTGTCAAGAAAGATGCATTAATTAAAAAAGAGGCGTTTATGGCATCGGAAAATAGAAAATATCCCAGGGTTATCGCTGTTACCAGCGGAAAAGGCGGGGTGGGCAAAACAAATATTGTCGGCAATATGGCGGTGGCATTGAGCCGGGCAGGCAAAAGGGTGGTCATTATTGATGCAGATGTGGGACTTGCCAATATTGATATTATTTTTAACCTGCGGCCCCAGTATAGTATCCGGCATGTGGTTTCTTCTGAAATGAGTTTACAAGAAGTGATGGTTACAACTGACCACGGGATATCCATTATCCCTGGAGGGTCGGGGTTTGCGGATCTCACCCAGCTTTCAGAAGGAGAAAAGCTGAACCTGATCGGCGAATTTGAAGCCCTGGCTGATATCTCGGATGTCATCTTTGTGGATACTGGTGCGGGGATCTCTTCCAATGTCTTGTATTTTAATTCCACATCAGATGAATGTATTGTCATTGCCACCAAGGAACCGACATCCATCACAGATGCCTATGCATTGATGAAAGTGATGTCACAGCAGCATGACAGCAAGTATTTCAAACTCATTGTCAATATGGTGGATAATGAAAAAGAGGCCAAAAGGGTGTATGCTGCTTTGAGCAGCGCATTGGATAAATTTTTAAAGGATGTGGTATTGGAATATGCAGGATTTATTCCCTTTGATCCCCACTTGCAGAAAGCCGTTCAAAAAAGGGGCCTTATCATGGATTTGCATCCTTTGTCCCCGGCCTCAAAAGCAATGGAAGATCTCGCAGTGAACCTGGTCAACACAACAAGGCGCCCGCATTCCCAGGGGAATTTGAAGTTTTTTGTAAATAAGATGCTCGGGGTAGCCAACTAAACCAACTAAAGGAAACGCGAACATAATATGGAAAAACATGCAGCACATAGTCAGGATTATGAAAAATGGCGTGAAAAAAATATCCTGGAGTATGCCTACCTTGTAAAGTATATTGCTGCACGATTTGCCATGCGTCTGCCGTCTACTGTATTTTTTGATGAATTGGTCTCTGCCGGGTCCTTAGGATTGATTGACGCTGTGGATAAATTTGACCCGGATAAACATGTAAGTCTTAAAACCTATGCCCAGTACCGGATCAAGGGCGCTATCTTAGATGAACTGCGCAGCATGGATAAGTATTCCAGATCAATGCGAAAAAAAATCCAGGATATTACCAAGGCAGTGAAAAGGATTGAAGATGAAAAGGGCACATCGGCAACAGACATGGAAGTATCCCAGGAACTCGGTATAGGGCTCAATGATTACTATAATATACTGACAGATATCCATCGATCTTCTGTGTTGAGCCTGGATGAATTTATTAAAACAAAGAAAAATGATGCCTCATCCAACACCAGGTTTCAGTCTGGCATTAAAGGAGATGACAATCCTGCCGATCGGTTTGATAGAAAGGAAATTAAACTAATGCTCGTCCAAACCATACAAACATTGAGTGAAAAAGAGCAGATGGTGGTTTCTCTTTATTATTACGATGAATTGACATTAAAAGAGATTGGTGAAGTCCTTTCCTTGACAGAATCCAGGATTTGCCAGATACACACGGCTATCCTGATTAAATTGAAAGCCAGGCTTCAAAATTATTTCAACTAAAAGAAGAGGTCTGAAAAATGGCTGATCCCAACAACGAAGAAGAAAGTTTAGTCTCCCAGGATGACATTGACAAGATGATGGAAGCCAATACCGGTGATGTGGCAGAGGACGACACTATCACTGATGAGGATGATGCCGACGACCTTGATGAACTGGGAGAACTTTCCCAGGACGACATCGATAATATGTTGAATGCAGGGTCTGAGTCCAGTAATGCAGAAGCTATGGCAGAAGAAGAGCTGGGCGAATTATCCCAGGATGACATTGACAGCCTGTTAGGCGGCGACGGCCCTGCTGATGAACAGATACCCGAAGAGACAGGAGAGGATGAGGCACCAGTCGAAGATGAGGTCGGAGAACTCTCCCAGAATGATATTGACAGCCTTATGAACAGCGGTTCTGATGATGATGGGGCCTCTGAGGAGTCTGAAGTTTCTGATGAGGATCTGGAGCTGATTTCCAAGGACGATATCGACAGTTTAATGAACTCATCTGACGATGACGAAGAGGTGGATGAAGATGACGATAGTGAATTGGAACTGATTTCACAGGACGATATTAACGGGTTGATGGACAAGGCCATTCAGAAAGAAGAGGAAAATGATGCCGAGATAGCACCTGAAGAGGCCGCGGCTGATGATGAACCCGAATCTGCGGATCCAGAGCCTGAAATCCCGGAAGAATTACCGGAAGAATTACCGGAAAAGGTAGAGGCGGTTTCCGAACAAGAGATCCCGGCGGCAGAAGAAGATGATTATGTGATTGAAGCCTCAGATGCATTTGATGTGGGAGAATGCCTTGTTAAACAGGACGCCCTGGATAGTTTGATTGAAAATTTTGATCCTAATGCTGAAGAAGATGTGCAAGAAGCTGCACCTGAACCCGAACCTGTTGCAGAAGCTGAGACGGTTGAAGAAGAGGGTAGCGAGCCTGTGGCCATCGAAATCGGAGAAGAAGATCCGGGAGCCGAAGATAAAGAAGAGGCCAAGGTTGTTGATTTTGATGAAGAGGAAGATGTAACCCAGGAGGATATTGATGCCCTGCTGCATGAATCTGATGATGAAGATGATATTGAGGAGGATTTTGGGAAAGACCTAAGGGATGATCTAGGGGATGATATAGGGGATGATCTGGAAAGCGAGTTGGATAGTGTCGGAGATGAAGATGAAGACGACTATGACGATGATATCCTGATCTCCCAGGGCGATATTGATACTCTTCTCATGGCTGCTGACCAGGAAGATGAGGATATCCTGGGTGATCTGTCTGATGATGCCCTGGATGACGACTATGACGACTATGACGATGATGACGATGATGACATCCTTGATGAAGAAGATGATTTAGGTGAAGATCAGGTGGTTCTGGAAGGCCTGGAAGAAATCGCCGATGAACAGTCCCCCAAAAAGAAGAAAAAGAAACGTAAGGGCAAAAGCAAATGGTATAAATCAAAGCTTGTTGTGGCCTGTGCTTCTGTTATCCTGGTGCTGTCCATTACTATTCCGTCCGCATATTTTATGTTTTTTTCCAAATCGGAAAATACTGGTGTCCCTGTTGATCCTGCTAAAAAGATGGTCACAAGCACCCAAAAGGATATTCAGGTGGAATCTGTTGAAGTGGAGCTGTCGCCACGGCTTGTGGTCCA
Organism: Desulfobacteraceae bacterium; assembly: GCA_024225895.1. GTDB lineage: Bacteria > Desulfobacterota > Desulfobacteria > Desulfobacterales > Desulfobacteraceae > JAAEMC01. Next base: position 8,124 of record JAAEMC010000077.1, read on the forward strand.
GAAAAGGGGAAACCTGGTATTGGAGGATTTCGTTGTTCTGGCATCTGATGCATCCGAAGAATTGACCTTTATCACCACGGACATCTCTATTGATTATTCCGATCAAAGGGCTTATCATGAAATTAAAAACAATGCTGCCTTTTACAGGGATCTGATTTATGAGGCAATTCAAAAACGTCTGGCTGCCCAAAAAGAGGAAGATGATATTACTGCAGATGATATACTGATCGTTGTTGAGACAACCTTAAAAAAGGTGATACCCGAATATTACATTGATCAGATAAGTATCAAAACATTTAAAGCAAGCTAAGGAGTACTTATTAATGACTACTGTACCTGGACATAACATTGTTCTTCAACAGTCCGGGGCGGCCCAGGAAATGGCACAACAGGCGCAAACACCAAAACCCTCCCCTGAGCAGGCAGCAGCTCAGCAGGAAATTAACGAGCTGGCGAAAAATTCCACTGTCCAGGAATTTGAAGAAGCGGAACGGCTAAAAGAAAAACAGGAAAAAGAACAGGAGAGAAGACGGCGGCTTCTGGCAAAAAAAAAGAACGAAAAAAAGAAGAAAGAAGAGACAGAGCAGGATCCTGACGCTCCCGGCAGGCTGCTGGACACAATGGCATGATTACAATATTCTCAATTGAGTTTTGGATAGCCGTTCAATTGGTTATCGATTTTGTTTTGATCGTTCTTTTGTTTTTGTTTGTCAGGAGAGTAAACCGGATTAATAAATACACTTCCTTTACCGATTCTAAAGAAAATCAGCCAGACGGCGAATTTGCCGAAAACGCTGCTGCAACGGCCAACGATATCATTAACATGCTGGAACCACTGGTCGTGGAATCCAAAAACGCAGCCTTAAGTTTTGATGAACAGATCAACGAAAAGAAACGGCTGACAAAAGAGTTAAATGATGCCTTAGATTCCCGGATTATCAGCATAAATATACTTTTGTCCCGCGCAGATTCCCTGTTAAAAAAATTGGAAGACCGGCAAAAATCCATTGAAAATACAGCTCCTTTGACTCGGTTTTCCAATGCAAGCCTCCAACAGGACACCATTATAGATCAGCAAAATAAGATCATTGCATTATTCAACCAGGGATTAGACGCCGACTCCATTGCATCTCAACTTTCTGCTCCCAAGGGAGAAGTTCAATTGGTTATTGATCTGAAGAAAAAGTTTATTGCAATGGAGCAGGATTAAATGATCGAAAAAATTCTTATTTCATCTTCCGAACTCATCATTAAAAAAGAATTGGGCAAGGAAACATCACTGCCCTTGTTAAAAAAAAACCAGGGGGACAATGCCAAGGTTTTGCAGTTGCTTTCCCAGGGCAAGGCAGCGCTTTTGGTAAATGGGCAAAAAGTAGTGGCCAAAACCGCCATGTTCCTGACGCCGGGTGAAGAAGTCCAGCTAAAAGTGATCCAGGCAAAGGATGCCCTGGTTTTAAAACTCCTGGGACCGGTAAACCGGATGTCAACCAATCAATTGTCCGCTTTTGCTTCCCTGTTTTCAAAAACCGGGTCCCTTTCTGAAATTGCCGGTACAAAAATAGCAGATTTGAAAGACCTGCTTTATGACATCTCCTTAAAATCAGATAAAAGGGACGACCAGTTTTTACCCAGACTTTTGAACAGCAGTGGCATATCCTGGGAAAAGAAGGTGGCTTCCCTGTTCCGTGAAACTGGTTTTGAGCTTTCCAAACCCAATTTGGAGCAATTGATACAACAGGATATGAAAGGATCTGCGTTAAGGCAATTGATGTCTGGTGCCATGGGAAAAACTGATGGCCTGAATGCTGTTTCCAATTTCAGTGAGACCATTGAAAATTTTCAGCTTTTAAACCATCAGACCGCTGAATCCGGGCGGTACCTGCTCCCCTTTCCCGTCTTTGCCGA
>JAAEMC010000078.1 GCA_024225895.1 Desulfobacteraceae bacterium
ATGATGGAAGTGTTGGAAACCGAGTATATCAAATACGCCTGGGCCAAAGGATTGTCAAGAAAGCGGGTCTGGTTTGTTCATGCTTTTAAAAATACCCTTTTGCCCGTGGTGACGGTTTTTGGATTGCAATTGGGTATTACCTTTGCATATACCCTTTTAACGGAAACCGTTTTTCAGTGGCCGGGCATGGGTTATATGTTCCTTGAGGCCGTTAACCGGGCAGATACCTCTCTTTTAATCGCCTATATGGTATTTGTGGGGAGTGTATTTGTTCTCGTTAATACCGCTGTGGATATTCTCTACGGGTTTATTAATCCGACAATCAGAATAGCAGGGACAAAATGAAAACGAAATTTCAAAGATTTAAAGAATCATATTTTTTATACAGTTTTAAGCGGGATAAGGTGGCAATATTCAGCTTCATTATCCTGATGATATTTTTTATTATTGCGTTGACCGCCCCTTGGATTTCACCCATGAACCCCTATGATGCCGAGAATATTGACATCATGAACTCTGAAATTCCGCCCATGTGGCTGGATGGAGGGGAAAGCAGATTTCCTTTGGGAACTGATAACCAGGGAAGGGATATGATGTCTGCCATGTTTTATGGCTTGAGAACTTCTATTATTATAAGCCTTGGCGCTGTTTTATTACAGGCATTTTTGGGGATTGGTGTCGGTTTGATGGCCGGTTATATGGGAGGCAAATTAGACGCATTGCTCATGCGGATTGCAGATATACAGTTTTCCATCAACTACCTTTTGGTTGCAATTATCACCGCCGCTATTTTTCAAGTGGCATTTGGTCCTGGAAAGTTTGAAGAACTGGCCGTACCATTGCTGACCATTATCATTGGTTTGGCCAATTGGCCCATGTTTGCCAGGACCATCAGGGCTTCGGTAATCGGGGAGAAGAACAAAGAATATGTAGAGGCGGCCCGGGTCATTGGTTTGCCTAGGAGTATCATCATGGTGCGACATGTCCTTCCCAATACACTGACTTCTGTCATGGTCATTGCCACCATCCAGACTGCCAATGCGGTGATGAGTGAGGCTGCCCTATCCTATATGGGTCTTGGTATGCCGATAACAACGCCCTCTTTAGGCTCTCTCATCCAGGCCGGCCAGGAATATGTTTTTTCCGGATCCTGGTGGATTACCATGTTTCCGGCAATCTGGCTGGTTGTATTTGTTCTCGTCATCAACCTGCTTGGGGACTGGCTTAGAGATGTGTTAAACCCGAAACTGTATAAAGGATAATAGTCAAGATGTCTCATCTTTTAGAAGTGCATGATCTTGAAGTCAAGTTTGCTTTAAGATTTGGCGATATCACTGCCATAGACGGTGTCAGCTTTCATCTGGACAAAGGTGAAAAGTTGGGTATTGTCGGTGAAAGCGGGGCGGGAAAATCCGTCACCGGGTTTTCCATTATCAATCTGATCAGTAAACCCGGGTATATATCCAAGGGTAAAATTATGTTTGAAGGGAAGGAAATCAG
>JAAEMC010000079.1 GCA_024225895.1 Desulfobacteraceae bacterium
ATGGCTTGGCAATGTCAGGTTCCACGGGAATATTTGATTAATCTCCCTGGACCTACAAGATTGCGCAATAGGCATATTGCCTTCTAATAATCAATGCCGGGCGGAGCATTGGCCGATGCAGTGCTTTTGCCTGTCCTTTTATAGTAGAGTGACTTCCTCCATTACCGGGCAGCAACATGGTCCCATCCCTAAAAATTGAATCAAAAAAAGTCAACTGGTTTTTTATTGATTCTAAATTGGGCCGGACCAGTGTCGACAGATAAGCTTTCATTGATTTGCGTAATGTTTACCACTTCAATACAAGAAATATGCGAACCCTTTTACAGGGAATACATCTTTTAATTCATTGGCGTTTATTGTTGCTGGTATTTGTATGCCGGAATCATTCAAAAGAATAAGATTGTTGGTTGAAAAAAGTTGTTCCTCCCTGGCAATGGGAATCCCATTATGAACCATTTTAAATAGTGTATGAAAAAGCCTGCGTTTGCTATTCAAAAATTAAAAGATACCTTGAAAAGCCTTCTGGTGTGGCCAATTCTCGATGTATGAAAATTCCAACAGACTCTTTTTTCCAAGGATTAAATTACAGAAATTTATTGATATTTGATTGTTTGTAAAAAGGTCACTTTTTAATGTCTTCGGGAATACTTGAGTTAAATATAGTCTGATTTTCATTGAAAAATGCCTTTTAAATGTTAATATAATCTGTATAACGTATTCCTTAATTACACGCAGTATACAGTTTTATTAATCATAATGGATTTGAACAATAAAATATTAATCCCTTTTTATCAGGAGTGATGGCTATGAAAATCCTAGTGGGTTGTAAATTAAAAGTACTTGAAAATGATTTAATGAAAATTGCGGTGCAACATGCAAAAGCATTTGATGGGACAATCATGCTGGTCACCTCAATGGTCGGCGGAGAAAAAACCGAGCAGGAAAAACTTATTGAGGCGGAAAAAAATCTGGAATCCATAAAGAAATTTTTTGATGACCATGAAGTTAATAATGAAACACATCTTTTGGTAAGAGGCCAGGAAGCGGCTGAAGATATCGTCAGTTTTGCCAAAGAAAAACAGGTCGATGAAATCGTAATCGGCGTAAAAAATAAATCTAAGGTGGGAAAGCTTATTTTCGGTTCCACAGCCCAGTATATTATACTTAATGCCCAATGCCCGGTGGTTTGTGTTAAATAAAATAGTTGTGGTAGGGTTAAAAATAAAAAAATAGCAGCCGGATAATTTTTTCAGGCTGCTATTTTTTGATGTTTGCTAAAGTTATTCTTCAATACCTGCTTTCCGTTTTATTTTTTCTTCAAAATCAATCAAGTCTTCATACTTTTCTTCAAGTTTTTGTTTTTCAAGCATCATTTTCTTTTTGGTTGCACCAATACGGTTTAAAATGACAGAGTAAAAACTCTTTTTCATGGTGCTTCTAATCTTATCATCCTCAACAGTGTCCAAAACAGACATGTCAATTCCCAGGCAAATGCCTTCTTTTGCGGCAACAACTGATGCTGTCCTTGGGATTCCTTCAAAAACGCTCATCTCCCCGAAAATTTCGCCGGGCTTGGAAAAAGTTATTATGGGATTACCGTCCTGGATAACATCAAAGGTCCCTTTGACAACCCAGTAGGACCAGCTGTCAAAGTCCCCTTCATTAATGACGGTTTCATTTTTTTTGTAATAACACAACTTCATGATGTTGTCATGGTAACAGGCATTCACGTCATCTGTAGGCAGGCTTAAAAGAGTCTTAATCTCTTTTAAAGATAAGTTTTCAAAAACCATAAATTTTTTTAATACATTGATTGTATTTTCGTTGATCAGATTGGTTTTAAGATTTTTTGGCATGAAAGACGCTCCTGATATCATTAATTGCTGGATATGTTAAAGAATCATTCTAATCAAATTGATTGTTCCTGTGTGAGTATAGTTGTTTTGTCAGCAATAACAAACGGTTCAGTTATATGAAGTTTAGATTCTAAATCATAGCATGAATGGCGGTTTTTTAAAATAGTATAGGAAATATTGATGAATTTGAGCTGCAGCTTACAGTTAAAACATATTTGATTCGTGAAATATCCTGGTTAGGCTGTTGAGATTTGCCTGATTTATGATAAAAGTATGTCAAAATAAAAAATAGAGGAGTCTGTCATGAAGTTACAATATTTTTCCCATTCATCTTTTTTGTTGAACACCGGGCAAGGATATAAAATACTGATTGATCCGTTTTTAGATGATAATCCTACCTCGCCGGTCCGGTCCCATGACGTGGATGCAGATTTTATCCTCTTGACCCATGGACATGGAGATCACTTAGGGGATACCTTGAGTATCGCCCAAAGGTGCGGATCTCTTTGTATTTGTGAAAATGAACTGGCAAATTACCTGGAATCAAAAGGCCTCAATGTCCATAATATGCACATTGGCGGGTCGCATGAATTTCCATTTGGGAAGCTGAAACTGACCCAGGCCTTGCACGGTTCCTGTACACCGGATAATCAATGTCACGGCAGCGCAACCGGGCTTATTATTATGGCAGATGAAAAAACAGTTTACCACACAGGTGATACCGGGATATTCTTAGATATGAAACTGATTGGCGAAATGAATGCCGTTGATGTAATGCTGGTACCCATTGGAGATAATTTTACCATGGGAATAGATGATGCGGTCAAGGCCTGCGAATTGGTGAGACCCCAATGTGTTATCCCCATGCATTATAATACTTTCCCTGTGATAGAAGCTGATCCTAACAAGTTTAAGCAAAAGGTTGAAGCACTTGGCATTTTATGTCAGACCCTGGCATTCGGACAAAAACTTGATTTGTAACTCAATTGAATAGACGACAATAGGTATAATTAAGATCTGTATGGAAATTATTAAACGATTTAAAGCAATATCAGACCCCACAAGACTACGGCTTTTTTTTATTTTACAGCAGTACGAGCTTAATGTGAATGAGATCGTCTCCATTATCGGCATGGTTCAGTCCGGAATATCAAGGCATCTGAAAATCCTGCTGGAATCGGGTTTACTCTCCTCAAGGCGGGATGGTAGTTTTGTTTATTATTCTGTGAACAGAAATCAAAAAAATATTCCCCTGATGGATATGGTTACAGATGAATTGAAGGACCAGGAAATCTGTATCAAAGATATCAGTAACTCCGAAGATATTATTGCTGTCAGAAAAAACCAGACAAAGAAATTCTTTAAAAATGTGGCTGAAAAATGGGATTCCTTAAAACGGGAAGTCCTGGGAGATTTTGAACTTACCGGCGTGATTAAAGAACAGCTCAACCTGGGTAAAACCATTACAGATTTGGGGTGTGGGACAGGAGAACTGATCCAAAGAATGCATAGGATAGGTACAACACTTATTGGCATTGACAGCTCCCCGGAAATGCTGGACCAGGCCAGAAAAAGGCTCGCTGGTATTGAGAACGTCAATTTGCGGCTGGGTGAACTTGAACATCTGCCCATGAAAAATTCAGAAACCGATATGGTCATTTTAAATATGGTTTTAAATCATATCGTGGGTCCTGCCAGAGCCATACAGGAAATTCACAGAGTTATGGCACAGGAAGGTTATTTTATCATAGCGGATTTCGAAAAGCACAACCAGGAACACATAAGATCGCTGCTTGGCGGGGCATGGCTTGGATTTGAAAAACAGCAAGTGGCTACATGGCTTGATGAAGCCGGTTTTAGCCTGGAAAGCACAGAAAGCTATGCGATTAACCTCGGATTAAGCATCAATGTATTTATCTCAAAAAAACAAAAATAATAATACCATGGGTTCATGCATAATTAATGATTGCATATCGTAAGATTTTATATTAGCAACATTTGTAACTAAAAAGCCTTTTTTAAAGGAGCAGCTATGATTATTCCAGTCATATTAGCCGGTGGATCAGGAACACGGTTGTGGCCGTTATCCAGGGAGCTGTATCCAAAACAGCTCCTTAAAATTTACAATGACAGCACAATGCTAGAAAATACATTGATGCGGCTTCAGGATGTTGAAGATATCCAAAATCCCATTGTTGTTTGCAATGAAGAGCATAGGTTTATGACTGCTGAACAATTGCGCTGCATCAATGTTGTCCCTTTATCCATTATCTTAGAACCTTTTGGAAGAAACACAGCTCCTGCCATTGCTCTGGCAGCCATCAAGGCCTGTGGGTCAGGAGCTGATCCTGTTTTACTAATTTTGCCGGCAGATCATATTATTGAAAATATTAAAAATTTTCATGAAGCCATTAATACAGGGAAGAGACTGGCCAATGACGGGCATCTTATTACATTCGGCATCATTCCTACCACCCCTGAAACCGGATATGGATATATTAAAAAAGGCAAGGCCCTGCCTAAAACGCCAATAGCCTGTAAAATTGATACATTTGTTGAAAAGCCGGATCTTGATACAGCAAAAAAATATACTGAATCCAAGGCCTATTGCTGGAACTCAGGTATGTTTATGTTTAAGGCTTCCGCGATTCTTTCAGAACTTGAAAAGACTTCTCAAAAAATTGTTGGACCTTGTAAAAAGGCAATTGAAAATGGTGAACAGGATCTTGATTTTTTCCGAATCCGTGCAAAAGATTTTAAAGATGCTGCTTCTGTTTCCATTGATTATGCAGTCATGGAAAAAACTGCAAATGGGGTGATGATTTCTTTTGATGCCGGTTGGAATGACTTAGGTTCTTTTGATGCTCTCTGGCAGACAGGTAAAAAAGATAAGAATCAAAATGTATTCAAAGGCGATATCCTTTCCCATGATGTCAAAGATTCATATATTAATGCTGAATCCAGACTGGTCGCTGCCGTTGGTATTGAAAAATTTGTTGTTGTGGAAACCAAGGATGCCGTTC
>JAAEMC010000080.1 GCA_024225895.1 Desulfobacteraceae bacterium
AAAAGAGGTCCAGCAAACCGCGCATATACCAGTCAGCGGCATTGTCACCGATCATATTGAACTAATAGGGAAGTATTATCAATAAAATCGGACAAGTCACCCTTATGCGGCACTATTTGCCTACAATAACAAAATTCAAACTAGGTGAAAGAAATGGATACAAAAGCGAATATGGATCGAAGATCTTTTTTAAAAGCTTCCGCCCTTCTGGGTTCCACGCTTTTTGCCGGAACATCCGGGCTTTATACAATGACCGGATGCGGGAAAAAAACCGACTGGAAAAGCATTTATTTTCCAAAAATGCTTTTAAAAAATCTTCTTCTTTTTGACGGATCAACCAATACGCTTCAAAAAGATAAAATTATTTTAATACAGGATAATAAGATCCTTTCCATTGAAAATCAGAATAATAACTCCCAATACGCCGATTTTAAAGTGGTTGACCTAAAAGGCCGCACTCTCATGCCCGGTCTTATTGATAACCATGTCCATATCACATCCCCCTTTATTACCGAGGGAAATATGAAAGTGATGCTTCAACTCAATTACCAGGCGGAACTGAATTTTAAGAACTGTATCATGTCCGGTGTCACCACGGTGAGAGATGTTGGCGGATCTCCGGGAATGGTAAATAAATTTAAGGCCAAAGCAGATCAAAACCATATCCCCGGTCCCAGGGTCATCAGTTCCTTATCAATGATTGCCGCCCGTAATAAAGATCAGTTTGGATGGCCGACCCAGGCCCCGTTAATTGAAAACCCTATTGTTAAGAAGATATTTGGCGGTAATTTTGCCGAGCGTCCGCAAACAGCAAGCCAAATGGCTGAGCTATGTGAAACTCTAATAGGGCAAGGGGCAGCCTGGCTGAAAACCCTTCATCAAGATCAAAGTTTTCACCACAAGCATCATTCTTTGCCTAATCATACCGATGATGCGTATAAAGCGATGCTTAAGGTCGGTGAAAAACACGGGATCAGATGTGCCATTCATGCAATGTTTGCCAGCGGGTTTCAAAAAGGGGTGGATATAGGATTCCATACACTGGAACACACCCCCATGAATGAGGTCATTTCAGACTTTTACATTGAAAAATTTAAATCAAATAAAACTGCCATTATGCCAACCCTGACAGTATATGGTAATTTCTTTATACGGGATCAATTGATCAAATTATTGAAGGAAAAGGGGCATGACTATCTTGCCCCGGAACCGCTGACCCAGATGACCCAGGCTTATGAGAAAGTAATTACCCTCATGGAAAGCAATCAAAATGAAAAAAACCGCGCAGATTATATAGTCGATCCGCTCTATTTTACTGATATGTATCCCAATGTAGTTAAAAACATACAAAAACTTGTACATTCCGGGGCCAAGATAGGTATCGGAACAGACGCCGGTACCCCTACGGTATTATTTGGATTTTATGCTGATGAACTTCGATATCTTTCATCAGCCGGGCTTTCCAATTTTCAAATTCTAAAGATGGCAACTAACGTGAATGCTAAAATTCTTGGGATGCAGGATAAAATCGGCACAGTTGAAACCGGAAAACGGGCAGATCTTATTGCAGTTGAAGGCAATCCATTGCAGGACCTTGATATATTGTATGAACCGCACATGGTAATGAAAGCCGGGACGATTATCAAAGGAAAAGACATAGCCGGTTCAGGCAGTTGAAATAATTCCATATTCCAGGAAAAGGACAAACCAATGACAGCAAACGACAAAGAGTCATTAAGTATTCAGATTATTGAAAAGGCTTTGGAATTCGGTACCTCGCTTGCCGGAATCGCAAATATAGGCGAATTAAAACATTCGCCGTCCCACAAGATCTCCGAGCAGATAGCCGGGCTTTATACCGGGGTTGGCACCAAACAGGTGGAAGGCAGAAAACCAGGTATGGTTGAGTGGCCCCAAAACGCGAAATCAGCCGTTGTAATTGCCGTTGAGCACCCTTCTGATGCGCCGGATATGGACTGGTGGCTCAATGGACTTAAAGGCGGCACAAAAGGAAATGCCAAATTGATGGCTGTTTTTTCTAAATTGTCTCACTGGCTTGAGAGTAAAAAGAAAATAAAATGCATCAAGCTTGCCTATCACATAGAGCATGGTGGGGTATTTATGAAAGACACTGCTGTTCTTGGCGGCCTTGGCTGCATCGGTAAAAATAATTTACTGGTAACCCCGGAGTTTGGATCCCGGGTCCGCCTGCGGGTCATGATGCTTGATGTGGATCTGCCTTCAAGCGGAATCGCGGATTTTGATCCTTGTACTGATTGCAAGGAATACTGCCGGAAAGCATGTACGCAAAAAGCATTTGAGAATACAATTTATTCAAAAAAGGAAGGATACAGCTTATGTCGGCTAATATGAAGGGCAATAAGCCATATTCATATAGCTTAACTTTCTTCGGTGACACAGTCAAACTTGCTGAAACATTAG
>JAAEMC010000081.1 GCA_024225895.1 Desulfobacteraceae bacterium
CCTTTTTACTGTCAATAGTCATAGCCATCTTTATAGGGATAGATGTACATCATGTGTATTATAACTATATGATATTATTGTAAATATTTATTGCAATATTTTAAGACACGGAACCAATTCAGGCAAGATTATAAAAGATAAAACATCCCGGCCAGCCTGACCGAAACCATCGGCATTTTCCCAGGAACAAAATATGTAAGTGGGTTGCATCAAAAACTCGTCCTGGTCATGGCTGCAACAAGTAAACGGTCTTTAAGAGGGCGAAAGAAAAAAATTGAACTGCAGAGACCTCCTAATTTATTAGAGTTTGAAGATTGGTCAGATGGGTTCATGGTAAGAGATTCAAAAATTGAAATCATTGATGCAATTGCATATTCAAGCTGGTTAAGAAGTGTTGTTTCCTCACACAAGACCAAAGATTTAACTAAAGCAATCACAGTTTATGACTTTACAAATGTTCAACATTTATCCAGGCGGATTCTACTGGAGACATTAGGATTTTGGAGTTACTTCAACTTGTAAGTTCTATAAGCTATCTTAAAAAAACAAAATTATCTTGACTACTATTTGGCTGCCAGAAGCAAAAAAGGTTTTCAGAAAATCCTGAAAACCCTTGGTATTAGTGGCACGCCCGGCAGGATTCGAACCTGCGACCTATGGATTCGAAGTCCCTTCTATTCGGTTTTTACCTTCTTTTACATATCTTTATAATCCTTGACAAACAAGTTAAATTCGCCTATCCTTTTATTATGCGGTTTTATGGAGTTGGATGCAACTACATACATGAGGTCCCCCTATTGTCCCCCCCAAAAAAGGGTAAGTTGGGAGAATCAGGGATAAAATGAAAGGAAAACATTATGGCCATCCAGATTAGATGTAAAAAATGCAAAACAGAAATGAAATTATCAAGTAAAAAATGTACCAAGTGTGGTTCTGCCATACCTAAAAGAGGTAAAATCTACAAAGTCATAGTTAGACACCTGGGCAAAAAGATATCCCGAACCACAACTAACCTTGAATTAGCCAGAGAAATTGAAAGTAAACTTAAAGCGGATATTGCTCGAGATGAATTTGAACTCCATAAAAAAAAGCCGGCTTTGACCTTAAATCAAGTTTGGGATAATTTCTTGCCCTGGGCGCAGGAAAACAAAAAAACTTGGCAAACTGATAAATACAATTACGAAAAACACTTAAAACAGATCTTTGGCGATATGCGATTGGATACAATTTCACCGTTTAATATTGAAAAATTTATAATCTCATTTAAAAAAGCTAAAAAAGCCAACGGGAAAAAATATGCCTTAGCCACTATTAAACATCAACTCGTATTGCTTACAAGGCTTTATTCAGTAGCCGAAAAGTGGGGACTATACTCCGGGGATAATCCATGCCGTAAAGTAAAAAAGCCAAAGCTGAACAACCAGAAAACTGAATTTCTCTCTGATGAAGAACTCAAAAGACTTCTTGATACCTTAGAAGCTTGGGAAAATAGAATGTCAGCCGGTTTTATTTTGTTTTGCCTTTATACAGGCTTGCGAAGAGGCGAATTATTTAAATTAAAATGGAACGATATTGATCTGAAAAGACAACTCATAATTTTAAGAGATCCAAAAGGGATACTTGATCAGACCCTCCCAATATCAGATAAGGCCGTTCAAATTTTAATCACACTCCCAAAAGATTTTAAAACACACTGGATTTTTTATGGAAAAAATGGAAAACAAAGAACTGATTTTAAAGGGCCTTGGCTAAGGGTCAAGAAGGCTGCAAATTTACCAAAGGACTTCCGGCTTCATGGACTCAGGCATCACTTTGCAAGCTCTCTTGTTAGTGCAGGCACAGACCTTTACACAGTCCAAAAGTTGCTTTGTCATAAAAGTTCTGCAATGACACAAAGGTTCGCTCACCTTGCGGATAAGACTCTCAGGGATGCTGTAAACCTATCAGATGAGTTACTAAGTAAAAATAGTGAATTAGAAATTATAAACTTTAAGGAGAAACAAAATGCCAGGTAAAAATCTCAAAGAAATGTCCAAGTTTGGAGATTGGCTGGAACAATTTCTTAACCCAAAGATTACACCACGTGATTATAGAGAATTAGCGGAAAAAGCCATCAATTTGTACAGTCTTGAATATAAAATTGAATCGGATGATATATCACTTCAAATGGCAGAATTAATTAACAAGGATTTTGACCTTAATCTTTTAGACAAGAAGCTGTATGAACTTACGAAAACCCTTCAGCCACCAGAAGACCTCATAGATGATATTCCATTTATAGACGATGAGATAGAAGCGAAAGAAAAATTAGCAAACAGTATCGGAGGGCTTTGGTGGAATAGCGCAAAGTTCTCGTATGAAATTATTTACAGATCCAGAGCTTATACATTACATCTTTTTAGAACGATACCAGCAACAAATATATGGGAATCTGATTTCCGTGAGGCCCGTTACCAAGGTCACGATGAAATCAAACAATCGGCAGTCAATTTTTTAACTAAAGCATATTCCGGGCTGATTGATAAAATCAACTTTGGAAACAAAAAACTTCAATTTGTCAAATCACTTAACCAGGGATTAATTTCTAAAGACTATATTCTAAAACCCTTTTTCCCCTGGGAAGTTGTTACTTCAAGGATCTTCTTTGATTTTTTATCTTTAGGAGGCCAAGACCATTTCATGTTCTGTAATCACTGCGGGCGATTTACAGTTATCAAACGCAGAGATTCTAAAAAGTATTGCTCTGATATATGCAGGACAGCCAGCAAAAAAAACCAAATCTAAATGTGCGGTTATTAGATTTATATGGATCTGATAAATGCTAAGTTTTTAATATAATTTAATTTAAAAGTTAGTGTAATTATTTTTCACTGTCATCCCCGGAGGCTGTAAAATGATGGAATCATATAAATGGCGGGAGATTCGAGCGATTTATAAAATGCTAACTATTTCACTAAAGTTAGCATTCTTGAAACCGTAGGTTTCTGTTCAAATGCCCCCGCTCGTCCAATAGCCTCAGTTATTGGCCGGGAGTTTTTATCGTCTCCTACAAATCAGTCGATTTTATATATTTATCTTTCATCCTGTATGTGCCTTTGAAGACGCGAATTTATCCGCATGCCTTCTGTTCAGTTATTTTTGTCCGGTCTAAATATTTAGGAACCCTGCCAAAATCGGCGTTGTTCAAGTCATCGGGTAAAAGTATTTTTTGAATTTGCCCGTTATGCATCAAGGCAGCCCGGTCTGCCAAAAAGACCGCTTCCCCCCAGTCATGGGTAACGTAGACGGTCGTAATTTTTTGTTCCCGGACCAGGGTACGGATATCCCGCAGAAGGTCTGAACGCAGATGGGCATCCAGGCTGGAAAGCGGCTCATCCATGAGCAAAACAGCCGGTTGCGCCACCAGGGCACGGGCCAGGGCCAGGCGCTGTTTTTCACCACCGGAAAGCTGGTGGGGATAGGCATCAATCCTGGCCGACAATTTTACCTGTTCAAGTACTTCAGTGATTTTATTAAGTTTTACTTCTTTGTCCTTAACGCGGCTGCCGTCCATGACAAATTCAAGATGCCTGCGTACCGTCATGTGGGGCCACAGGGCCAGGTCCTGAAAAACCATGCCCAAATCGCGTTTGTGGGGTGCAAGCAGTTTGCCTTTACCGGTGGCGATCTTTCCATTGATTCGGATAATGCCTTCATCCGGGGTTTCAAACCCGGCGATAAGGCGCAGGGTGGTGGTTTTGCCACAGCCTGAAGGACCGAATAAGACCAGGGTTTCGCCCCGGGGTACGGTCAGGTTCAGGTCACGCAGGGCAAAGCCACCAGGAATTTTTTTTGTAATGTTGCTCAGTTCAATCATAATGTTATTTTTTTGTATTTCATATTCGGTTTCATAAAATGGTGAGCGCCAAAAACAGCCAGGGCTGCTACGGTAAGATTGATACCGATGAGCACCAGCGACAAGGCAGCCACCATCTGGTTGGCTCCGTAATGCATTAACGTATAAAGTTTGAGCGAAACAGTTCCCATGCCCGGAGGAATCACCAGCAGGGTTGCAGCAAGCTCGCTCATACAAAATATAAAGACCAGGGCCCATCCGGCGGTTATTGACGGCAGGCTCAAAGGAATATCAATTTTCATCGCCCGCTTGTACCAGCGCCCTTCATATAACTGGCCCGCTTCCCGAAGGCTTGGGCCGATCTGATGAAAACCTGCGGTAACGGCTCTCAGGGCAAAAGGAATAAACCGGGCGGCATAGGCTATTATCAATATGCCTGCACTGCCGTAAATAAATTGTGTGGCAGGCCGGTTCCAGACATAAATCATGCCGATTCCCAGTACCGTGGCCGGAATGGCAAGGGGGGCAAAAAACAAAATATCCAGTTGAATCCTGTATTTGCTTTTCACATGGGGGGATATGCCGCCCAATACAAAGCACAGAGCAGTGATAAAGGTTGCGGCGGCCAGGGACAGCAGAATTGTAAAACAAATTTCCTGTGAAGCGTTTTTCCAGACAGTCTGGTAGGCTGCTACCGAACGGCTTTGAAAAATCAGCATAAAAACAGGCAGTACAACAGATGTCAGACAAAGGCCTGCTGTGAACAAGATAGCTGTGGGCTGGAATTTGTCCAGCGGCATCAGTTTTGTTGCGGTATTTCCTGTATCCATGACCACATAGCTGCGGTTGCCCATCCAATACCTTTGAACCGCCAGAAGAGCTAAAGCCGTAAGGATTACGGGCACTGCCAGCGCCGTTGCAGCAGCTTCGTTATAAAAAGCGCTGAACTGGGCAAAGATTTCAACTGGATAGGTATGCACCCTCAGCAAAGACGCAACACCGTAGTTGAAGAAAGAAAAAATAAAGACCAGCACAGCCGCTGCCATAATATGCGGCAGCAGCAACGGCAGGATAATTTTTTGAATAACGGTCGGCAGCCGGTGGTATTGGGATGCGGCTTCTTCCATTCGCCGGTCCATGGAGGCCAGACCGCTGCCGGTGATAAGGGTTACCAGGGGATGATAGGCCAGGGCCAGAATAACAGCCACCCAGGCTGCGCTGTATATATTGACCATGGGAGTATTTGCGGCAGTCAAAGGCTGGAGCAGCTTGTTAATGGTTCCGGCATCGCCCAAAAGATAAATCCAGGCAATGGCATGGACATGGGGAGGTATGCATAAAGGCAAAAGGTAAAATTTGCGCCACACCCGCCGGCCTTTTAAGTTGGTCCGCTGGATCAAAAACGCCTGAACAACACCAAGTACAACAGCCAGAATGGTTGCGCCTACAGCAATCCCCATGCTGCGGCCCAGCAAAACAAGGGTGCGGCTGTCACCGAACACCGATATGTAGTGCTGCAAGGTAAACCCGCCTTCATGGGATAATGATTTCACCAGCATGTGTGAGACCGGAACAAGGCAGATAATACCAAACAGCGTTAAAGCGGTTATGTTAAGTACTCTTGGTTGGATGGGCGTTGTCTCCATACCCC
>JAAEMC010000082.1 GCA_024225895.1 Desulfobacteraceae bacterium
ATGGGCAATAAAGTGAAGATGCGTGAGGAATCTTTAACCAGCATCAATGAGTTGCTGGGCCATGAAATCCATGACAGAAAGCAAGCTGAGGGCAAAGTCCGCAAATTAAATGAAGAATTGGAACAAAGGGTGATCGAAAGGACCCGCCAGCTGGAACAAATAAATATGGAACTGGAAGAAAGTATTGACCAGGTTAAAAAGCTGGCCCAGGAGGCAGAATCAGCCAACCTTGCAAAAAGCGAGTTCCTGGCCAACATGAGCCATGAGATCCGGACGCCCATGAACGGAATTATCGGTATGACAGGTCTTTTGTTTGATACGAACCTCAACAAAGATCAGCAGGACTGTGCCAAAAGCATTAAAATCAGTGGCGAGTCGCTTTTAAGTATCATCAATGACATTCTGGATTTTTCAAAAATTGAGGCAGGAAAACTTGATTTTGAGATAATGGATTTTGATATCAGGATTACTGTGGAAGAGATTGTTGAAATGCTGACGTTCAAGGCAGAGGAAAAGGGGATTGAGATAGCCTGCCTTATTCACCCGGAGGTCCCCTCTTTTCTACAGGGTGATCCAGGGCGCCTGCGCCAGATTATTTTAAATTTGGCCACCAATGCCATAAAATTTACTTCAAAGGGATCTATTTCCATACGGGTGACCCTTGACTCTGAATCAGATTCAAACGCAAAACTTAACTTTAAAGTATCAGATACCGGCATCGGAATCCCAAAGGATCGCCTGGGCCGTCTTTTTAAATCCTTTTCCCAGGTAGATGCCTCAACTACGCGCAAATACGGGGGAACCGGACTTGGACTTGTGATTTCAAAAAGGCTGACTGAAATGATGGGCGGAACTATTGATGTGGAAAGTCAAAAAGGAAAAGGATCAACTTTTTGGTTTACAGCTGTTTTTGAAAAACAATCCATGGGACCTGAATTGCAGGAGGATATTCAATTCCCGGAAGATATCCGGGACAAGCGAATTCTGGCGGTTGATGATAATGACATCAACCGTGACATTATTGCTGCATATATGAAGTCCTGGAAATGTGATACCAAAGTGGTAGAAACTGGAAAAGAAGCCCTGGCAGAATTGACTCGGGCTGCAAAGGATAAAACTCCCTTTGATATGGCGATTATCGATATGATGATGCCCGAAATGGACGGAGTCCAACTGGCAAAGCTGATCAAGGAAAATAAAATGCTGGCCTCAACACGATTGATGATGCTCACCTCCAGCGGAATTCGTGGAGATGGTAAGAAAATGAAGACCCTTGGTATTGAGGGTTATTTTAACAAACCTATTAAGCGGTCTGAACTTTACAATGCCATAATTTCCATGCTTGGTATCCCACAAGATGCAAATGCAGCAGCGGGCGAAAAGCGAATGGTTACCCGTCATACACTCAAGGAACTAAAAAAGCAGAAGGTCCGTATCCTGGTGGCAGAAGACAATATCATTAATCTGAAAGTGGCTGTACATCTGCTTAATAAATTCGGATACCGGGCAGATACCGCTGGCAATGGGAAAGAGGCAATACAGGCATTGGAGAAGATCCCCTATGATCTGATTTTAATGGATGTACAGATGCCGGAAATGGACGGATATGAAGCCACTCGAAAGATACGTAACCTTAAAAGCGCGGTACGAGATATCCCCATTGTCGCAATGACAGCCAATGCCATGAAGGGCGACCGGGAAAAATGTATAGAAGCCGGTATGGACGATTACATCTCCAAGCCGGTGAAACCCGACAGCCTTCAGGAAACACTCAATACCTGGGTCCCATAATCTTATCCTTGACCCAGGGTAAATGCATGTAACCTAAGTCCCTGACTTAGGAATATGAATCTTATTCCCCATCCGATATCGTGGCTTTTACATTTTTTTGATTAAGGTAAAATCAATGCGTGAAATAGCCGGTCAAAATCAATGGAGGTTCTATAATTTTCCATTGTTCAGCAAAATGGAAAGCCGGGCATCTCTCTTTCTTTCATAAAAAATGAGATCATCCCGGCCATCCCGGTTGAGATCGGAAATATGCTTGTAACAAAAGGTTTTTACATTAAACTGATGAAGTGAATTTGAAAAAAGCATTTTGCCCCGGGCAGTGGGATAGATGGTTATCTGATCATCGCGTGCAATCAGAAGATCCGGATATCCATCCTTGTTAAAATCACCATCCATGCTTGGCCAGATGCCTTTGAACTCTACCCCGCGGGTGAGATCGAGTTGGTATTTGGTCTTCTGATAAAAATCAGGTTCTGCCGGAAATCTCTGGTTGTCCTGAAGCAAGTACACAGATGTATGAACATCCACAGACTTGGAAACCAGGTTTTTAACCGTATTCCAGAAACCTAGCTGGATATGGGAGAAGATGAGATCCTGGCGGCCGTCTTTGTTAATATCTTTTATACGGATACCCGGTGTAATGCCATAAAAGGTGATTTTTTGGTCTGGCTGGCTGACAAATGGCTTGTCCTTTATTTTACGGTTGAGAAAGAGGGAAACATCCATCTTGCGTTCCAAAAATTTATCTGTATTGCTTGAAGTACTTAAAATCACATCTGCAAAGTTATCCTTGTTTACATCCGCCGGAATTGCAAGAAACGAAATATCCAGGTTGTTCTCTTTTTCAGCCGTTCTGCCCGGCATCACGACTTGACCGGCCATGTTTTGAGTAAAATGGCCGTCAGATTGCTGTGTATAAACCATGATTAATTCCTGTTCCGTGAGCAGCAGGTCTGTTTGACCGTCACCATTGAAATTCGCCACAAAGATATTGGGAAGACGGTAATCGGTACGCAAAGAGTAGCTCCTTAGAATACCGTCATCTTTCTGATCGCTGTACAGGTAGGTGCGGGGTGCAAATTTTATGCGTTCAGAAACCTGCCAGTCCCCGGATTTGTTTTGATCAAAGAATACAAATGCATCAAATTGCGGCAGGAGTAAGGTGTTTTGTCCATTGTGCCGCCAATCTGCCAGCAGCCTCACCCTGGGCAGAAAACTCGGTGCAGGAAATACCGTGGCAGTAGGCAAAGTCAAAAGCGGCTTAGAAACTGTGGAAAAGACACCTTCATATTCCTGGGCATAATATCTGATGCCGCGGGCAGTGAGAAAAAAAATCTCTTTACCTGAAGACGGCGCTACATCCCCTACCTCAAACATGGTGGCTTCTTTATCAATCTCCCATTGCTGCTGGGGAGCCTCAATATATTTCATGGTGTGATCAGCTTTGAAAATACAAATCCATCGTTTTTCATTGGGATAGATACCGGTTTTTTTCACCACGATTATTTCTTCAGGGCCTTTGTTATCAATATCAGCAGGAATAACAGCCAGTGTTCTGTCTTCCAATACAAACGACTGGGCCGAAAAAAGAGGGGCGCAATAACCCGGGTTTCCAAAAAAACAGATACAGATCAATATAAGGAGCAGGCTGAATACAATTTTATGATATCTATTATCATGACCCGGTCCCAGGGATCGTTTTTGCGTTTTTTGTTTCATCATCATAATTAGACCCAAGGGTCTATCCCTTTTTATTTTGGTTGCGGATTGCATGCTTTTTTGCATGCAGACTCATTTCAGGATTTTAATTTTACTCATATCACTATAAATATATTAAACCTTTATTGGCTTGCCGGCTTTGATCTGACAATACGCTTTTGCAAAAGACCTGCGAAATTCGGCAAGGCTCAGATCACAGCTGTCATGGGCGGAAAGTCCTACTAATTTGGGATTCTTGCTTTTTAACAGCCCGATATTTTGTTTGACATCTTTTATGGTAATGGATTCCCAGGGCAGTTTACCGGTTCCAATATATTTTTGTACGGGAAAACCGTGCAGGATAAGTCTGGAACTTTCCACCGGATAATGAAGGCCGCCGATGATTCCATAGACGGGTTGGTTAAAGAGGCTTTCAGTTCTTTCAAGTATGCGGGACAAGGTCTGATGTCCGCAGCCGACAATAAGAACAATCCCTTTTCCTTTAACATTTATGGCAAGGGCCTGCTCCAAGGTCCTGCCGGCAAAAAATAATTGATTGGAAATGGTGCCGATGGCAGCCACTCCTTTGGAAATAACCTTGGGATCATCTAAGCATACCGGATTCAATCCCGGGTATATCATGGGAATAGGTGTATATGCCTTAATGGAGCCAAGATCCAGTTGGCTATTGGTCAAAGAAAAAGTTTTCTTTTTCATCCAGGTATTTCCACCTACATGGTCGCGGTGGTTATGGGAAATCAC
>JAAEMC010000083.1 GCA_024225895.1 Desulfobacteraceae bacterium
CATGGTGTTTGTCGCCGACAAATATGAGTTTCCCGATCTCCGGGCTGTTTTCCGCCGCAGCCTTCAGGAAGCGGTCGACGGATGTGAGGGAAAGGGTGTGATCGCTTTCATTTCCCCCGGGCATAATCAAATGGGGTCGGACCAGGCAAGACTTTTTAAGCGCCTGATTATACGTCTAAAATTTTAAAGCACGTGCCATTTTAAGCTCTTAGAAGGCCCTTTTTAATAGCAAAATAATCTGTTTAAGAAATGGTGCTTTTCCTTAAAGCCACAATTTTACCCTCAGAATGGCACCTCTAAGGGCCGAAAATGGCCATGATATTCAAATTTTCCTATTAGAATCAGCTTGTTAAAAAATTTTGCCTGGTCCGACCCAACATACCTTTAACCGGGCCAGGCGGTCCCCGATTTCATCATCTATGATCATGTTTCCTTTTTTGCTCATGTCTTCGATTGAATCCGGGTCTGTGTCGTAGGGGCAAATGGTTTCGTCCATGGGATGTCTTTCATCTTTTTCATCTCCGTTGTCATCCCTGATATAA
>JAAEMC010000084.1 GCA_024225895.1 Desulfobacteraceae bacterium
GTTCAAAATTTCTCATAAAATATCCAAAGACAAACCTGAAATAGAGCACAAAAAAAGCAAGCAGAGTCATACTGCTGACAATAGGGTAGGCTGAGGACTTGTCTATCCCCAGATTTGTAAAGATCCAAAATATGGGTTCTGCCAGGTACAGCAGCCAGATCAACGGATCTAAAAGAAGGTATGTACAGGCAATAAACCCTGCAAAAAAACCCAGATAAAACAGCATATGGTTCTTTTGGACATGACCGATCTCATGCAGAATCACAGCCTCAATCTCTTCGGCTTTCAAAGAGGCCATCAAAGCCGGGGTAACCAGGATATACCTAAAACGCCCCACAAGTCCCATGACGCCTGCCGTAATCATATTGCCGCCAAATAATTTCCATTTAAGAATATCTGCATAATCAAGTTTTGCTTTTTGGCAAACCGCTTCAATCCTATGGCGATGGTCACCCTTTTCCAATGGGGTGCACTTCCACAAGGCTTTAATCAATACCGGCCCGAAAATAGCAATTACGACCAGGAACAATGCCACATATCCGATTTCACCTGCAGGAGAACTGATGATTGTTTTTAAGGATTT
Source organism: Desulfobacteraceae bacterium (assembly GCA_024225895.1). Taxonomy (GTDB): domain Bacteria; phylum Desulfobacterota; class Desulfobacteria; order Desulfobacterales; family Desulfobacteraceae; genus JAAEMC01. Next base: position 584 of record JAAEMC010000084.1, read on the forward strand.
TATGGGCAATAAGTGAATAAAATCTGCAGATAAGGATAGAAAAAACCATGGGATCAATGCAGGTAGCGAAAAAGATACATTGGATAAAAGAAAATCTTTCTTGCTGACTGTATCGGTAAAAACAGATTTTTGTAAATTATATGCTGCATTCCAGATCACCACCAGGTAAAAAAGAAAGAGTCCAAGGAAAAGAATGGCCTCAAAAGTAGGGATCTTATCAAAAATAAAAATACCTGAGAAAAGAAGATTCAACCTGAAAGTATAGAGATTCACCGCAAACAGCACCAATGCAAGAATTGAAAATCTTGTGGTATAAAGACCTGCCAGGTGATCCACCTTTGCCAGGCTGAAATGCTTTCTTTTTTTCAACCTTGCAAAGATCAGATGGCACAGCATTATGAATACCAATGTCAGGATCGAGCTTGCGAGAATCGCATGATCCGGAAGGCCTTCATTTTGATCAAAAAAATCAGAAGTGATGTAGATGACCAGGGCAATCAGAAAATAAAGAAAATTTGAAAACATCTAAATTCTACCTAAAGCTGCAAATGTATTGAGAACAATCCAGGATTTCACATCAAATTTCTCATCATTTTTTTCAAGAATTTCCATGGCATCCTCTTGTGAAACAAAAACCACTTCTATTTCTTCGGAATCCTCGTTGTATTCGTCGGAGGGAACGCCATCGCACTCCACAAAAAGCAGGCTGACAGATTCATCCGTCAAACCGGAAGAAGAAAAGACGGCCGGACTTTTCTTTAGGATCTTTGTCATGGTCAAACCGGTTTCTTCAAAAAGCTCTCTTTTTCCCGCCTCTTCAACACTTTCGCCAGGGTCAACCAGACCCGCCGGGAACCCGTATTGATAACCGCCCAACACCACCCGGTATTCTTTTATGATGACCAATTTTTTTTGGGAGGTATGAAACGGTACAACAACCACCGCATCAGGGGAAGGCTGCGCCTGTGTTAAGGAGGCGATCGGTGCGTTGCTCCTTGATGCAAACGTCCAGTTTTTTACAAGATCCGACTTGCTTTTGTATGCTAAAGAAAACAGATTCAAATGCTGGCAATCGGTTATCTTCTCCACTTTCAATACTTTCATGTTCTCTCCGCGTCATTCTTATTTGCAAAGACCAGATGATACTATAAAGTTCTTTTCGATTACAAGATCATTGGAAAAATTGCTATATAGATAGCAATGACGCAAGTTTTGTTTGTTTATAGCTCAATATTAAGATTGTTTATGCCTTGTCAAAGCAATTGGAATTTAACTAATGTACATGACGTGATTAAAGCAAAACCAAAAATGACAAGCACTGCCTGAAAGTACGAAAAAATGCCATATCTCATGAAAACCAAGGTATTTGGGAAAGGGATTTGGTTTTTTTAATGCATAGACAATGGCGCCTGTACTGTAAAAAAGTCCGCCCAGGGCCAACCAGAAAAAACTTTTCCATTCCAGAGCCATGATTAACGGATATATAGCAACCAGACACATCCATCCCATGACAAGATAAATAGAGGTAGATACCCACCGGGGCACTTTCATGAAAAATATTTTAATAATAATGCCCACAATGGCTATACCCCAGATCGTACCGAAAAGACTCCACCCCCATGGACCCCTTAATGGGACCAGACAGACCGGAGTATAGGAACCTGCGATGAGCATAAAAATCATGATATGGTCCAGCCGCCGGAATACCAGAAGGCCTTTTGCTGAGATTTTTAACCCATGGTAGAGGCTGCTTGCAGTATACATGAGTATCAGTGTAGATCCAAAAATAGCGAAAGAGACGATGTGCCAGGCATCTGCCCGGATGGCTGCAAAAACGACCATCAGGGTCAAAGCAACGATGGATCCAAGAGCTCCTGTAAGATGGGAGATGGTATTGACCGGCTCCCTGAAAACTTTTGCACATGCACACATGGTCTCTATAATAAATGAGATTTATTTTTATGCAACTTTGTTTATTCAATTTTACACATTTTTTTATATAATTATGGAGATTGTCAAAATACTTTTCTGAATAACCAAATGGCGTATGGCAATCGCCATAGAAACCAAATAGCTTATAAATTCGAAGACTTAAGCTAAAAGATATGAGGTGTCTCAATTCTGTTTGAACAGAATATATTTATGACATTTGGTATAGCTTTAAAAAACAAATACTTTCACCAATAAACTTCTTGAAAAAAATAGCGGTTGTGCTAATAGTTGCAAAGGTTCTAATTCATCAAGTAATACAAACGTGTGGGTAATTCTAATGGAATTATCTTAAAATTAATTAATCTTAATAGATGGAGGGGAGTATCTATGAAGTTATTAAAAGTGATAGCTGTTTGTGTAACCGTTCTTGCAATGTCTACATTTGCCATGGCAGGGACTCTCGAGGATGTTAAAGCTAAGGGATTTATCCAGGTGGGTGTCAATGGCAGTCTTTTTGGTTTTGGAAAAGCCGATGACAAAGGTGTTTGGAAAGGCCTGGATGTCGAGTGTGCCAGAGCGCTTTCAGTTGCGGTATTCGGCAGTCCTGACAAATTAAAATTCACTCCTCTGACAGCCAAAACAAGATTTACTGCATTACAGTCAGGGGAAATTGATGTTCTATTCAGAAACTGTACTCAGACCTTAAGCCGGGATACGGCGCTCGGTCTTGATTTCGTACAGGTAAATTACTATGACGGCCAGGGATTTTTGATACCCAAAAAACTGGGGGTAAAAAGTGCTAAAGAACTTGATGGCGCAACTGTTTGTGTTCTTCCCGGTACCACCACCGAATTGAACGTTGCCGATTATTTCAGGGCAAACGGCATGAAAATGAATCCTGTTGTTATTGAAAACACTGCGGAACTTGCCAAAGCGTTTTTTGCAGGCAGATGCGATTGCTTAACATCAGATGCATCCCAGCTTGCAGGAACCAGGGCAGTGGCTCCAAATCCTGCAGATTACATGATTCTTCCTGAGATCATTTCCAAGGAACCATTGGCTCCGGCAGTAAGACACGGGGACAACAAATGGAAAGATATTGTTAACTATTCCGTGCTTGCCTTAATTAATGCGGAAGAATTGGGCATTAATTCTCAAAATGTCGACAAAATGCTCAAAAGCAACAATCCAAAAATCAAAAGATTCTTAGGTGTTACGCAAGGTAACGGCAAAGCGCTTGGGGTTGATGAAAAATTTGCTTACAATATCATCAAAATGGTAGGAAATTACGGCGAAATTTTTGAAAGAAACGTTGGCGTGAACACCCAGCTTGGTATTGAAAGAGGGCTGAATGCACTCTGGACAAATGGTGGTTTACTGTACTCTCCCCCATTTAAATAATCTAATAATTTACATTTTGGTATGGTGCAATGCAAATTGCGCCATACTATTTTTTGAGAGTATTTATAATTACAATGAATAACGTTACAAATAATAATACCTCTGAAAAGATATCATTCTGGTATGACCCTGATAAGCGGTCCATCGCTTATCAGATCGGAGCCGCCCTTTTATTTGCATTTGTCGCATGGTACCTGGTTTCCAATACAATGAGAAACCTGGAAACCCAATCCATTGCCACTGGATTTGGATTTCTAAATAATGAAGCCGCTTTTGAAATCGGAGAATCCTTAATCAGCTATTCCGCAGCAGACAGGTATATGAAAGCCCTTGTTGTAGGTTTTTTAAATACACTGCTGGTCTCTTTTATCGGTGTCGTTCTCACGGTGATTCTCGGTACATTTATCGGAATCGCCAGGTTATCAAAGAACTGGCTGGTGAATAAATGTGCCTCTTTTTATATTGAGCTGTTCCAGGATATACCGGTCCTGCTGCAACTTTTTTTCTGGTATGCCTTCTTCTATGAAATGCTGCCCTCGCCAAAACAGGCGTTAAGCCCGTTCAATGGATTATTTTTGTGCAACAGAGGATTAATATTCGGCATCCCTGAATCGCATCCTGCATATAAATACATGGCAATTGCCGTAATTATTGCGGTGGTTCTCATTGTTTTTCTGCAAAAATGGGCAAAAAAAAGACAAAACTTAACCGGAAAAGCATTCCCTGTCTTACCGGTCTCCATTGCTTTGTTGTTGGCCTTTCCGCTTTTTTGCTGGTTAATTGGCGGCGCACCGACCGGGATGAATATTCCGGAATTAAAAGGCTTTAATTTTAAAGGCGGAATTACTATCAGTCCCGAGTTTGCCGCGCTTCTTCTCGGACTTGTTTTATATACGGCAGCCTTTGTTGCCGAAGTTGTCAGGGCAGGAATCCAGGCGGTCAGTAAGGGTCAGACAGAGGCGGCCATGGCCATTGGCTTAAAACCCGGGCAGGTCTTAAATCTGATTATATTGCCCCAGGCACTGCGGGTGATTATTCCGCCATTAACAAGTCAGATGCTCAATCTAACCAAAAACAGCTCCCTTGCTGTTGCCATCGGGTATCCGGACTTTGTTTCCGTTGCCGGGACAGCCATTAATCAGACAGGACAGGCTATTGAGGGCGTTATGCTTATCATGATCGTCTATCTGATATTCAGTTTATCAACTTCTGCCTTTATGAATTGGTATAATAAGAAAATGGCCCTGGTTGAAAGGTGACAAGTACAAAATAAGATTTTGGACAAAATAGGATTTTTTGGAAGTGAACACAACGATTCAACACAAAAAAACGATTAAACCGCCCATTGCAAGTGCCGGTGTCATGGGATGGATAAAGGATAATTTATTTTCCAGCCCGTTTAATACCGTTTTAACGATAATCATTGTCAGTATCCTGTGGTTTTCGGTTATTCCTTTTTTACAATGGGCCTTTATTGACAGCTGCTGGCTCCCGGATGCCAACTGCAAGGAGATAAACGGTGCCTGCTGGTCAATCATCACGGCTAATTATAAAGCGATTTTATTTGGCTATTACCCCCAGCATATCTTATGGCGGCCCATCAGTGCCATTTGCTTGTTGATAGCATTGCTTTTCATCAGCCGGAATAGAAATTACTGGACCAAATATCTCTTTTATACCTGGCTGATTTCGCTGGTTATCATGGGTATACTGCTGCGGGGAGGATTTTTCGGACTCGAATATGTTGAAATTGAAAACTGGGGCGGCATTATATTGACGCTGCTTTTGTCTATTTTCGGTTTGACCTCCGCCTATCCCATTGGTGTGGTACTGGCCCTTGGAAGGCAGTCAAAGCTACCGGTAATCAAGACATTTTGTATCTTTTATATCGAATTAATTCGAGGGGTACCTCTAATCAGCCTGTTGTTCATGTCTTCTGTAGTCTTTCCCTTGTTTCTGCCGGAAGGCGTCTCAATAAGCGGCATCTTAAGGGCGCAGGTTGCCATTATCATCTTTACGGCAGCATATATTGCAGAGGTTGTCAGAGGCGGTTTGCAGGGTATGAACAAAGGCCAGTTCGAAGCGGCGGATTCCATTGGATTAAATTATTACCAGACAATGAGGCTTATTATCCTGCCCCAGGCGTTAAAAATTGTTATCCCGCCATCTGTCAGTGTTCTTATCTCTGCATTTAAAGACACATCCCTTGTAGTCATCATCGGGCTGTATGATTTGTTAAAAACCACCCAGGCAACATTGTCAGAGCCAAAATGGATGGGATTTTCAGCAGAAGCGTATATATTTATAGCAATCATCTATTTTATCTGCTGCTTTTTTATGTCTACATATAGCAGAAAACTGGAAAAAGAACTGGATACCAATTTATAATCATTATTAGCAACTTTATTTTATAAAGCGATTATTTATGAACGAAGAAAAAACGAAAAAAATCGACATTTCAAGTGAAGATACAGTCATTGAAATTATCAATATGCATAAATGGTACGGTGATTTCCATGTGTTAAACAATATTAATCTCACTGTCAAAAAAAGTGAGCGTATTGTGGTTTGCGGCCCGTCCGGGTCGGGGAAATCAACACTTATCAGATGTATAAACAGGCTTGAGGAGCACCAGAAAGGGCAAATCATTGTTGATGGTATTGAGCTGACCAAGGACCTTAAAAACATTGAAAAGGTCAGATCTGAAGTGGGTATGGTTTTTCAACATTTTAATCTCTTCCCCCACCTTACGATTGTCGAAAATTTGACGATTGGCCCCATATGGGTGAGGAAAACACCCAAAAAAGAAGCAATAGAAACAGCTATGTACTATCTTGAGAAAGTTCAGATTGCCGAACAAGCTGAAAAATACCCGGGACAGTTATCCGGAGGACAACAGCAGCGGGTGGCAATTGCCCGGAGTCTTTGCATGAAACCCAATATAATGTTGTTTGACGAAGCAACATCAGCCCTTGATCCTGAAATGGTAAAAGAGGTTTTGGATGTTATGATAAGCCTGGCGCGGGATGGAATGACCATGATTGTTGTGACCCACGAAATGGGCTTTGCAAAGAGTGTTGCCCACAGGGTTCTTTTTATGGATGAGGGTGAAATAATAGAGGAAAACGAGCCTGAAGAATTTTTTGAAAACCCTCAGAATGAAAGAACAAAAACCTTTTTGAGTCAAATTTTATTTTAAACTTTATTAATTACTCAAAAATGTAGTATAATAATAGATAGTTGTATTGGATTATATCATATACAACCAATTTGATTTAATCCAATCACTTGAAGATTAAGTTAATTTACTTAAATTTTTTGTAATTGTTTTTTATTATTAATAACAGGATACAAATCTCAAAAAGTCTCAAATTACTGCGGAGAAGGAACGTTTATTGCATTATTTTTATTTGGGAGGAATATCCAAATGGATATTATTAAAAGCGATTTCATCCAATATGCTTTACAGAATAAATTTAATGCGGTTCAATTGAATATTCCGACCAGATTATAGACAGGGATTTAACTCATATTTAATCAAACAGATTGAGGGGAACCATGATAAAAGTCGGAATTGTCGGAGCTTCAGGATATACAGGGGTTGAACTTGTAAAGCTCATTGCCTGTCACCCCAATGCGACCATTGGTGCTGTGACCTCCAACACCTATAAAGATCAATCCCTTACCGATATTTTTCCGGCAATGCGAGGATTTGAAAACCTTGTCTGTGAAGCATTGGATATTGACGCCCTTGCAAAAAAAACAGATGTTGTTTTCCTTGCCCTGCCCCATAAAATCTCCATGGAACATGCACCTCGTTTTCTGGAACGTGGTGTTAAGGTTATTGATCTGTCTGCAGATTTCAGATTTTCAAATGCAAAAGCCTATGAATCTGCCTACCAGACCCATAGTGCTAAAGATATTTTAAAAAAGAGTGTTTACGGGTTAAGCGAAATATACAGGAATCAAATCAAAGAATGTGAGATCGTAGGCAACCCCGGCTGTTATCCCACAAGTATTCTTTTGCCATTGATCCCATTACTGGAAAACGGCCTGATCCGGACAAAAGGTATTATTTGCGATTCAAAATCCGGGGTCAGCGGTGCTGGCCGGTCACTGAGCCTTGCTGCCCATTTTTGTGAAGCCAACGAGTCCTTTACACCATACAAAGTCGGAAATCACCGTCATACACCCGAAATTGAGGAATTATTAAGCCTTCACGCAAAAGAGAATCTCCATATCACATTTGTTCCACATCTTCTGCCTTTAACCCGGGGTATGCTTTCAACCATATATGTTCAAGCATTGGATACTGTCGCCGAAAAGGATATTAGGAAGACGTATGAAAAATACTATGAACAAGAAGCGTTTATTAGAATATTTCGAAAAGACGCTTTTCCTCAAATTGCCTATGTAAAAGGAACTAATTGCTGTGATATCGGATTTCATTTTGATGAAAGCAGCAAACAGATTACCATTATTTCCGCCATAGATAACTTACTGAAAGGCGCTGCTGGGCAGGCGGTGCAGAATATGAACATTTTGTTTGGGCTTGATGAAAAACAAGGACTAGATATTATCCAGGGGGCTTTATAAAAAGAAGATAATTCTTGACATATTCAAGATATCTATCTAAGAAATATACCAATGAAAAGACGAATTAAAATATGGTTTCACTCGGATTCTTCGTCAGCAATTAAAGAATTTTCCATTCATCAACTTTCTTTGTGGTTCCTGGCCTTTTTTTTCATTGCATTCTTGGGCGGAGCCGGTTTTGTCGGCTATGATTACTTGCAGCTTAAACACAAATCCTTCAACAATGCGACATTAAAGAAAAACCTTGTCAGTCAAAAGAATGAAATTGGAGAACAGCGGAACCAGATCCAAAAATTTGCAAACGAAATAGAGCTCCTGAAAAAAAGTGTTGATAATTTATCAAAATTTGAAGACAAAGTAAGACTCATTGCCGACATCAAGCAGACCAGTGATTCTTCAGGCCTGATAGGTATTGGTGCCATTCCTGATAATGGCCTTGACATGGAAATCCCAATAGACAACAAGCATAACAATCTGATCCGCGAGATGCACCAGCAGGTTGAGCAAACTACCCTTGCCGCTAACAAACAATCCCAGGATTTTGAAGAACTGATCAAGCAGCTTGGTAAAAAGAAAAATCTTCTGGCCTGCACACCGTCCATCAGACCCGTAGGTGGATGGATCACATCTAAATTCGGATACCGCACGTCTCCTTTTACCGGGCAAAAGGAATTTCATTCCGGGTTGGATATTTCCAATAAAAGCGGAAAAAACATCGTTGCAACTGCCAATGGAACAGTCTCCTATGCCGGCAGAAAAATGCTAATCGGAAAAATCATTATTCTTGACCATGGATACGGACGAATAACCAAATATGGCCATTTGAAAAAGATCCTTGTCAAACGTGGCCAAAAAATCAAACGGGGTGATATCATCGGTAAAATTGGGAACACCGGAAGAAGCACCGGACCCCATGTCCATTATGAAGTCCGTATTAACGGGACTCCTGTAAATCCTTTAAAATATATCCTGAATTAAGCATCCATGATTGGTTATCTTGCTATTCTATAAAAATTCAATTTATTTTAATTTTCTATTTTCTTTTCCATATTAATGCTTATATGTTTATGGGCATGATAATACGAATACTTTTAATGGACAGGTAAAAAGA
>JAAEMC010000085.1 GCA_024225895.1 Desulfobacteraceae bacterium
TATCTCATGACGGATTCCCCCGAAATGTTAAATTTACCCCATAGTTGAATGGTTGGGAATTAAATCCCTGCTACCACCTTTGAAGACAATGTGAGTTAGGACAATATTAATAATAATTTAACCTCTGTAGGAGTAATCTCCACAAAAAAGAGTAAAATAACATGAAAATTGGAATGATATACACCTTTCCGATTGATATTTGTCCGTATATACATGATATTTTCACTTAAAGTTGAATAATAATTGTTCACCAGAAAGGTATCGGCATGAAGATTCTAATTGTGACGATTGGTACACGAGGTGATGTTCAACCTTATGTTGCATTGGGCCGAGCACTGATGGAGTCCGGCAATGAAGTCACCATTTGCACCTGTGCGCACTTCGAGCCCTTCGTGCGGGAGTACGGTTTAGGCTATGCCTACGTTAACAACGACTTTATCGATTTCATGCACACACCAGAGGGGAAGGTCATTCTCGGGAATGCGGGAAGCTTCTGGGAGACCCTGGTAACTGTAGCGCCTATGATCTCAAAGCTTGGGAATCTCCAGGAGCGGCAGATGGCAGACGTCTGGGCGGCGTGCAAGAAGATAGCTCCGGATCTGATTCTGTACCATATGAAGGCTCTCGGTGCGCCAGACTTTGCCGAGAAACTCGGGGTGCCATGCATGCTGGCCTTCTTCCTCCCACTGTATGTGCCGACAACCAGATTCCCAGCGATGGGATTCCCCAATCTTCCCTTAGGACCTGGGTATCGTTGGCTGACCTATCAGTTCATTAGAAGGATATTGATTATGATGACCAAGAGAGTCAGGAAGTGGCGCACGCAGCACGGGCTAGCCCCACGCAGCCCCGGTTTAAGGATGCGGCTTCCGGATGGCCGTCCGATCCCAGCGTTGCATGGATTCAGCCGACATGTAATCCCGCGTCCGGAAGATTGGGCTGAGACTGCAACTGTGACGGGTTACTGGTTTCTCGACCAAGCTGAGCACTGGAATCCTCCAAAATCCTTGACCGAGTTCTTGTCAAGTGGTGAACCGCCAGTGTACTTTGGGTTTGGAAGCATCTTCGGCCGTGATCCGAAGCATGTCACGCAGCTCATTTTGGAAGCAGTCCGGCGTACCGGAGTGCGAGCGGTTCTTGCCCGGGGTTGGGGTGGTCTTGAACCAACTGCGTCAGTACAATCAGAATCAGTAATGTTCATTGAAGCCGCACCGCATAGTTGGCTCTTCCCGCAGGTCAGTGCTGTAGCGCACCATGGTGGATGCGGAACGACTGCCGCCGGACTGCTGGCAGGGAAACCGAGCATTATCTGTCCGTTTTTCGGAGACCAACCCTTCTGGGGGCGGCACGTAGAGCGCCTCGGAGCTGGGCCGTCTCCAATACCACAGAACAGGCTAACCGTTGAGCGTCTGAGTCACGCTATTGAAGTGGTGATGAATGACTCAACGATGCGCCAAAACGCTGCTACATTGGGCGGCCGTCTCCGAAAGGAAAACGGCACATCTAACGCAGTAGCATTCATAACTCAATGGATGAACAGCCAGTGATTCCACGAGTTGTGAAGAACATCAAGGGGTGAAAATGGCGAATCATGGGTTGTACTTGACCGTCGCCTTTACGCCGCCAAGTGAACCTATCTGTTAAATTCTATTATATGGTTTTTAAAAAGTCCCAAAAAAGATAAGGGGAATACAGCCCTCATATTGAATCCATTCATCAGCGGTATGAAAGACGCGGGCGCAGAAGTTGAACTTCTCTATACAAAGAGCCTGAATGTTAAACCCTGTTTGACATGCTCTGCCTGTATGATGAATCCGGAAGGTGCGTGCGTCCAGGATGATGATATGAAAGAACTTATGCCTAAATTTAAATCCGCAGATATCTGGGTGTTTGGAACGCCGGTATATAGCGATGCAATTTCATCTGGTCTTAAAATAATACTTGAAAGAACATTGCCTATACTGGCACCTTTCCTGGAAATAAGAGATGGGCACTCAAGATACCGCCTCAGAAGTGATTCAGGGAAAGGTGAAATAGTACTGGTTTCAAGCTGCAGTTTATGGGAAAAAGAAAACTTTAAGCCGCTTGAACAACATATTTGTGCATTGTCTGAAAATTTTGGAAAAAAATATTCCGGCTCTCTTCTCAGGCCCCATGCTTCAATCCTGCCGGGTATGATAGAAAATAAGGCTCCTGTTGATAATATTTTCGAAGCTGCCAAGAACACTGGTACAGAGCTTATTTCAAAAGGGGAAATACTGGAAACTAATCTTGAAACCATCAGCCGTCCCTTATTACCCCTTGAGGCATATACTCAGACCATGAATGATTATTTTAATTCTACGATTAAACAAATATCATAGAAAAATTTGATAACATAATTGGTTTGAATAAACTTGCGGTGTTTCATCTCAATGATTTGATGTTTGAAAATGCATCTTATAAAGATGGACATGTTTCAACAGGTAAAGGCTATATGGGTGTTCAAGCTTTTCATTATACTTCCGGCGATGACAAGCTTGAACATACCCCTATCCTAACTTAAGGATATACAGTCTCTAAGAGATATTAGTCTCGATCTTGTAAAATTCAAATATCAGCGTTCCATAATGATACGTTAACTTTTTGCTCCGGACATTGCATAGAATCATGCAAGGGTCCATGGATATTTAATCTGAAGGACCATTTTATTTTTTAAATTCTCATGACGGATTTACCTTAAATGTTAATTGGAACCCCACCTTGCTCTTTTCCTCATTAAATTCCTGTCATTGACCGGCCTTATTTTTCCGATGAGGCGGGTTCGAAAAAGCCGCCAGCAGACCATGGGAGTGATGCGCCAACGCTGGAGAAGAATAAAAAACACGCACCCTGCCACTGCAATATAAAAAGTCCAGAAGGCCATGTGCAGCGCCCAGATGGATAGGGGTAAAAGTGATCTTGCATCAACAAAAAAAAATTTCGGGGTTCTTGCAGTATCACGCCACATGTTTTAACGCCTCCTGTTCATGCTGTATGGCTGCAAAATCATCTTTGCTGATCAGTCCGGCATCATATTTTTTCTGAGCATTTGAAAGAAGGGTTTCACCATGTATTTCCACCATTTGCCGTATGGTGGGAATAAATTGGGTAATCGGGGTATCAAAAAGCTGATTTCTTAAAGATGAATCAAAGACCAGCCATTCTTTTACAGGCACCCTCCCGCCCTTTGTGCAAGGTAAAAGCCGCTGCTGGACAATAAGTCTTAGGCTGGAAATAAGGGTGGACGCAACCTGGTGCTGCATGGTGTCCGGAAATACATTGATGATCCTGGAGGGTGTTTCTGCAACACTTCTGGTATGAACCGTTGAATAGGCAGCCACACCGATTTCAGCAGCTTCTATCATGCCCCGCAAGGTTTCCCGATCCCTGGATTCTCCCACCAATATCACATCAGCCGCCCGCCTGGCCGCATTCTTACTAGTTCGTTGAAAACTCGACAAATGAACGGGAATCTCTGTTTGAACCAGGGGGCCTTTTGGGTTTTGTAAAGACATTAAGTCAAATTCAATGGGGTGCTCATAAGTCAATACATGGCGGGGCTGTGTTTCTCTTATATGCCTTAAAATGGAGGCCAAAAGCGTACTTTTCCCAGAGCCCATGACACCTGTGACCAGCACCAGTCCATTATTGGGAAAGGCAGCTTTAAAAATTTGCTGTTCCACTTGCAGTTCACTTAGCTTGGGAGGAAGCGAAGGCATTGTTCTCATCACCAGACTGGCTCCGATGGCAAAACCATCCCTGCACGCTGTTGCATTGGCACGGAACCGGATGCGGTCAATTTTATTTAGTTTAATCTCATAGGCAAAATCGAGATCTTCCCCGCCTTTTAACATGGCGGATGCAGAAGGGTTGGAACTGATACTGTCAACAAGACCCATGATTTCATCGCTGGCAAGGATATTTTGGGTTATAGTCTGCCATTGCCCGTGGATTCTCACCCAGATCGGAGAATTTGGTAATAAATTGATATCTGAGGCCCCAAGGCCTGATGCCCAGATCAGAAGTCCGTCAAAATCCTGGGGCAGCCATGACCCTATTGGTTCTTGCTTGTATGTACAATCGGTGTCCATTGTTCTGCCTTGTTAAAAGTTGCTTGTTTGGTAATCCTGAATACTTTTTGATTGACATCCAGGGTTTTGCCGTTGACCTGAATCCCTACATTGCCCTGGGCAAAAAACGGCACACTGATAATATCCTGGAGTGCCAGCATTTTATAAGTTAAAAGCCCTTTAAAATCCCGGGTCAAACGATTTAAATTAGCAACAAAAACCCTGTCTGCCTGCTTGATGCCTGAATTCCACCCCTTTTGAACAGCCTCTTTCCATATAGCCTGTTCTTCATCATTCCTGGGAAGCAAAAGATTACTGATGGTTTCCTGTACTGTAAAAATTTGAAGCAGGTAGCTTCGCCAGTCCGGCGGTGCTGAAACAATCCTGGCCTGGGAAATTATTTTATAAATTACCTGGGTTTCAATGGATTTTTCTTTGGATTCCAGGCGAAGGGAGTTGTTGCTCTCCGCGATGATCGGGGGAAAAAGTCGTCCCCCGTGTTCCAATAGCAGTTTAAAATTATAAATCCGGTCCAGCTTATGTGCATGGATATCTAAAAAATCATTGATTTGATCATACCGGAATTTCACACCTGCCTGCACTCCTGCAATACCAGCCGCTTCCTTGATGGAACGGATTCTCAAGGCATTTTTTCTGGCAAGTTTTTCAAATGCCTGGATCCCGCTCTCTTCTTTTTGTTTTTGGCCATCACCTTCTGAAGCTATTGGCACTGTGCCCATGGGATCCCCGGCATAAACACGTTCTTTCAATTTTGCTAAAGGGCTTGGTGCTTCTTGTGCCAAAAGCCACGACGGCAGCAAAATTGGCAGCAGAATCAACAATAAAATACCAGGCTGTCTTATTCTCATTTCATCTTTTCCACATAGACTAATTCAATGGTTTTCACGGATTCATGTACCACTATCCCTATGTTTTCACCCGCCTGCCACCCCATATCCTGAAGCACTTCATAGGCTGGCTTCCCTTTGGCATTGATATGGATCAACACCTGCTGCACCGGAGTACTCCCGGACTTCTTAAATTTATAGCCAATCTCTTGAGCCAAAACTTTTGCCGCAGGCTCAATGGGGCCTGCCCATTTTAATGTCAGCATCTTGTTCAAGGATTGGTCCTTCGGCGTTTCCGGAGTTTTTATGCTGTCCAGCAATTCTTTATTTTTTTGTTGTTTGATCCGCGTCAGCTTCACAAGATCCTGATGAATGCTTTGGGCATGTTCATTTAAAAGTTGCGACAGCCTTTCATGGGGAGGGGGTTCAACAACCGGCTTGGCCTTTTTATTAAATGATATGCAGGAACACAATAAAGGTAAAAGCATCATCATAACCATCCATTTTAAAATCAATCTTTTCATACTCGTCATACCTGTTATACTTGTCATACCTGTTTCACTAATATTTTGGTTTTAGCCATCTTATACCCTAAAAATATTATACCCTTGGTCCTTGGAATCCAACAAGCAATTTTCCGGGTCCCTTGAAATTCATTTCATTTTTTTAAAAAGATTATTACGGACGCTTGAACCAGAATCCTTAACATTCATATGTACTCCGGGATCATTACTTCCGAAATTGAACGAGCCATCCACACCGAATCCCGAGACCTCCTCGGATATTGTTGAATTCACCTCGTCAACGGCATCTTCAACAGCATTGCTTATGATTTCGCATCCTTGAGCAAGCAGGCCATTAATGAGCCCTCCAAACGATGGTATGGTGATCAGTATTTCCGGCGAAGAAAAACTATCAATGACGCTGAGGCATTGCTCAATCGATTCGAAATCAGGCGGTGTAACGTTTGTCTCAAAACTGACAGTCAATTCCTGCAATAACCGGTTCCTTTCCTGATTAATCAAACTGGTCATCTCTTCAGGGCATTCGATGACATTTTCACAGTCGGTATCATTTTGTGCATAACACACGGGTACTGCAAAAAACATTGCCGAAAGAATACAAATAAGACATATCTTTTTTCTCATAAATTTTACTCCTTATATAAGGTATCAAACTTGTTTATTATTTCATTTACCTGCTTTGCCGGTATCGAAATTTGGGGTATAATATATATTATAACATAAATGGTTAATGGACAAAGCAATGAAAAAGAAACTGATCCCCATATTATTCCTGGTTTTAATGCCAACCCTTATCAGTGCAACCCAGAGACAAACTCTGGTTCCGGTTTCAGACCATTGCATTTTAAAAGCAGCCCAAGTCTTTGATGTACCGGAAGCCTTGCTGATGGCTGTCATGGTAACTGAAGGCGGAAAAGTCGGAGAATATCGCATCAACCGGAACAAGACAAGAGACAACGGCCCCATGCAGATCAATTCCGTCTGGATGTCCGAATTAAAAAAACAGGGCATTGAGGAAACAGAGCTTCAAAACAATGGATGCCTGAATATCTTTATCGGCGCCTATATATTAAGTAAACACCTGGCTGCATGCAAAGAGCCCTGGACAGCGGTAGGCCTTTACCACTCAAAAACCAGGGAGCTTGCACAACAATACCGCCAAAAGGTGTATGAAAATTTGTTCTGGCTCATTAAAAACGGCAATCTGGACCACGCAATTAAAAGGATAAATATCAATGTGGGCAAATGATACCCAAGAAAACGATCCGATCTTTACTATCATGCTCTTTTTTTTCACAGCATTGGCAGGTGGGATTTTTTTGATCTTTTTATATAATAAAAATACCGGGCCCATCAATGCCTGGATCATTTATATTGTCCAACTGCATTTAAAAGCATTTTCTTATCTGCCGGGCGCCCCCGGAGCTGATGCAGATCTTTTGCTCCGTTCTTTGGACCAGTGCTCCCCCAAGGATTTTACCTTTGCCCAGGTCATGTCCCAGATCTCTTTTGTGGGGGGCTATCTTAGATGGATGGTGATGCCTTTTCTGGCAGGATTATTTCTGGTGCTTCTATTTTCGAAAAAATGCATGTCTGTAACAGATTATTATAAAACCAGGCACACTTTAAAAACCCTGCTGAAAAGCCAGGTTAAAGAATTCCCCTGCATGGCACCTGTTGCCAACAGGAAAAAAAGCCTTTTGGATGAACCCCTGGATAAAGGGAGGTGGCGTGCGGCCAGACATCCTGTTCAGTTTGCGGCAGCACACAGGCTCTTAACCTATAAAAACCTTTCCATCGACAATAAACATTTAATCAGGCAAAACGGGCTGGTCAATGAAGATTCCTATCTATTAAAAGATAATAATCATCGCCACATCCGTCTTTGCACCTCCAAAACACGGGAGCTTTTCGCCCTTCAGCTTGGCCGCCCGTTCAAAGGATTTCAAAGTTTAAAAAATCATCATACAGGGCTTGCCGCAGCATTCATGGCTTTTGGATGCGGGAAAAAAGATCAAGCTCAGCAATTGCTGGACCAGATGTCCCTTTCGTTTAAAGAGCCGGCAGCACCCGCCAGTGAATTTAAAATGGATATCACCGGAGCAAAAAAGATAATAAACCAATACAAAAATCATCCGGAATTTAAAACATTTACCGGGAAACACCAAGCTTTTATCAATGTGTGGATGGTCTCTTTATTGGAATTTGCGCGGCAAAAGGGAGTATTGACCTGCCCGCAGTTTATCTGGCTTCGCCCCATGGACAGAAGTTTATGGTATGCCTTGAACCAGACCGGAGGCCAGACCGCCTGGGTTGAAGCGGCCGGGGTTTTTGCTCATTTCCAGGCAGAAGAAACCCTTGGCCGGAACATTCCTTTTCCTCAAATGGAAACAGCCATACAAGGATTTTCCGCCATTCTTGAATCTGCAGGGTGGCTTCCTTCAACCAGCCAGCAGGGAGACGTATGCTGATGGGAGTTGCGAACACGCGGGGGCTTACAGCCAAAGAAGAGCTTCAGACCAAATACCTGATACGGGATACAAGACCTGTATGTCAACGTTTTTTCTCAATGCTCAACACACAAAGGGCCTGTGCCTCTGGCATATTTGTCTGTGGCCTTCTCAGTTTTTTTTATCCGGGATTCAGCTATTTGGCTCTGGTCATCGGCCTTTCATGGTTTTGCCTGTATTGTTTTTCCTTTCGCAAGGGCAAATTGCCCTTGCGGATTCCTGCAACAGCACTTCGCCCAGATTACAATGATCCCA
>JAAEMC010000086.1 GCA_024225895.1 Desulfobacteraceae bacterium
CACCCGGCCGACTATGACAGGGCTTTTGGACGGTCTTGCAAAGGATGGCTTGATCAAACGGAGTCCACACAAAAACGACCGGAGAAAAAAACGCCTTAAGTTGACTGGTAAGGGCAAGGATCTTTTGGAATACATACTGCCGGATTACTGGACAAGGGTTGCCAAACTCATGGCAGGACTTGATGAAAAGGAAAGGGCATCACTAATCAGTCTTTTAAATAAGGTTACAAACGGAATTCCGGAATTAACAAGGCAGGGCAGTGATTAATTTCTTAACAAATAAGGATAACAAAGGGATGGAAAAAGAAAGCAAAGTCAAAATCAAAATCGAGCCGTTTTCAAGCAGCCATGGTAAGGGAATTATTGACCTCATCGTAAATATCCAGCAAAAGGAATTCCACCTGCCAATCACGGCCAAAGACCAGCCTGATTTAATGGATATAAAAGGATTTTATCAAAAAGGGCAGGGCAATTTCTGGGCGGCGCTGGATCAGGATCAGGTTGTTGGGACCATTGCCTTGCTGGACATTGGCAATGACCAGGCCGCGTTAAGAAAAATGTTTGTCAATATCAATTATCGCGGAAAAGAAAAGAATATCGCCAATCAGTTGTTGAAAACGCTCTTTCAATGGGCGCAAAGCAAAGGCATCACGGAAATATACCTGGGGACCACCCCTAAATTTTTAGCCGCCCACAGGTTTTATGAAAAAAACCGGTTTGATGAAATCACTGAACAGGACCTGCCGCAAACCTTTCCCGTCATGAAGGTGGATACAAAGTTTTATAAATATTTTTTAGATTAACCTTGATGGTGGCCAGGGCAAACGCTAATTCCTGAACCTGATATCAATGTGCTTTTTGCTTGTGGTAGTAAACTTCGCTCTCTGTTCATTATCTTAAAAGATGGTACTTTTTTCTTCTCAGGATAATATCTTGTATCTATCCCTGTATACATAGGCACCCATTAATTCTTGCGGTAGTGTACCATATTTTGTCTCCCATTGTTTTATATCTTCAACCATTAACAGAGAATTCCTATTGTTCAAACATTTTAAACAACATCAATTTTGACTGCTGGACCAATCCAATTATGTAAAGTTATCTGATCAATTGTCTTTCTTTTTTCAGGCTCTACAGGGTGCCGCATGAACTGTCTTTTTTACAAAATATTCTTGATCAACGCTAAAATCAACGTCTCAATCCGGTGTTTCTATTAGAGCTAAGCCAAGCTCGTCATAATTAAACCTTAAAAATCTATATGTCATTCAGGATCATTTTTAACAAATGCGGCGGAATGTCCATTATAAATATTTTTCTTATAATAAACAGAGCCAATAAAAAGCAACACGCATGCAAGAAATGCAAATACGGGCAGAATAGCCAGAGCCCTGTCAAGGCCGTATCTGTCAGACAGCTTTCCGATGACAATTGGAGCAAGGCTTGAACCTAAGAGATGCTGGATGATGATATTCAAACTTAGAGAAACCGCCCGAAGCCCCGGGTGTACCAAATCCTGGGTCACTGCCACACAGGACGGTACAAAGGCCACAGCTGTTATGCCGGTGAGAAGCAAAACAAGATATTGAATAGTCCCGTCAAAGAAGGAAAAAGCGATAAAAAGCAGAACACCGGTAATAAGGGATGATATTGCCGGGAATAAAAGGCGGGCATTTTCTCTTTTTTTCGTCCAAAGATCTGACAGGAAGCCTCCCAAAGGGGCGCCGATAATGGCAAGAATCATGATTGAACTTGCCTTCATGCTCGCTTTGTCCATGGCAAGATTGTCGAATCGATGAAAATATGTCGGCAGCCAGGTTAAAAGGGATGTGGTAATAAAGACATTCATGGCAAAAGACAGGTTATTGCAAAGCAGGGCCGGATTATGAGTAAATTGTTTTACCATATCAATGAACTGCATTTTTATTTCTTTGCCGGTTTTTTCTTTTTTTGTCAGCGCGATGGTTTTGTAATCTTTGATAAAATAAAACAATATGGCCAGCAGCAGACCGGGAAGGGCCACAAGCCCGAATGCATGCCGCCAGCCCAAATTATGAGCGACAAATCCACCGATGCCAATGCCAAGAGCACTTCCAAGTGGAATCGAAGCATTCCAGAATCCAAGGATCCTTGCTCTTTTTTCCTTTGGAAAATTGGCGGAAAGCATGGCTGCCCCGCCGGGGGCGTATCCTGCTTCACCGATGCCAATGGCAGCCCTGGCAATAAAAAGCTGCGAGAAATTTTTTGTAAATGCACAGGACAGCGTGGCCATGCTCCACAGTGCAGCCATGATGGAAATACTTTTTGTCCGGCTCCATCGGTCAACAAGAATC
>JAAEMC010000087.1 GCA_024225895.1 Desulfobacteraceae bacterium
ATATTGAATTTATCCATTGTCCCCTCGCATTTTCTTGGTTCTTAGTATAATTGCAATTTATTCCATTATAAAATATAGCATCAATGAAATAAATATGAAAATTTGTTAAACTTTGTACATTGCGTGATTTTTTTCTTTTACTTTTATAGAGTTGCAATGGCCCTAATAATTTTCTAACCTTGCAAATATTTAGTTAAGCATTACTTTTTGGAGAATATTTGGCTGTCGCACCTATGATTATTAGAGCCTAAACCTTACTGACAAGGAGTTGTGCAATGAATACGATCATTATCTTAATCATCCTGGTTGTTGTCATCGCAGGCATTGTATTCTTTTTAAAATCAAAAAAGGATGCCGCACCTGAAGCAAAGCTCGCAGATGCCGTACCCAAGGCAGATACCCGCCAAGACGATCCTGAACAAGAATTTAAAAAAATCCTGGATGCATTGCTCTCCTTGAACATTTTATTGCGCAAGGATCAAGGTCTGACCACGGATATGATAAAGGCAATTGAAGCCATTATTGATGATCTTGTGGTTGTTATCCCCCAGATGATGGAGCGGTATCCTGCCGAGACCCTGACCTATGAAATAAAAAAAATCGGCCAGACCCATCTTTTTAAAACCGTGAAGGAATATCTCGACCTTTCACAGGACAGCCGAAATAACCAGCTTGAAATTTTCAAAAAAACCATTGACAGCCTCCATGAAGTTTCCCATAGGTCCAGGAACATTGTTGAAAAAAATGAAACCGCTGAATTCAAGACCATGGCCAATTTTTTGGCAGGAAAATTTTCTTAAATCAAACTCTTTAAAATAAATAAAATAATTGACCTTTCCCTTAAGGAGGACATCCATGAACGATACTGCACAAGATCTTCAAAGCGTTTTAGCCCAAGCCAAAGCTCCGGTCATTACCGAGGCAAAAGAAGCCTCCGGGCAGGGTGCATTAGTCCCGGTCCAGGCCCCCAATAACCTGGTGGCCGTGGAACCCAAACACCTGGCAGTAGAGGATATTAAAGCCATTGAAGTCCAGGCAAACGAATTTGTTGAAAAAGTGAAATCAGAACCGTCTGACTGGCAATTAGGCAATTTTATTTTTGGCCTGGGCCAGGAGGTCATGGAGCAAACACAGTCCCAGGTCTCCCTTTATGACCGGAAAATGGGCAATGTTTTGCAAAGTGTTGCCTCGGATAATTCCTCACCTGTGGGGAAAAATATTCTGGCCATCAAAGTGGAATTAGACAAGGTCAACCCCTCCATGGTCGCAAAGACTGAAATACCTTTACAGCAAAAAATGCTCGGACTTTTTACCAGAACCGTTAACAGGCTGCCCAAGGGAGATGAAATTTTAAGGGTCATTGCCGAACGCCGGGAAACAGTCAATTCAACCATTGACGGCATCCGTGATCACTTAAGGCGGGACGCTGACCAGGTAGCTTTTGATGCGGCTGAGCTGGCCACAATTTGTGACGGCTTAAAGGAACTGCAACCCAAGCTCCAGGAAAGAATTTATCTGGGCCAGATTATCTGGCAAAAACTTTCCGATCACATAGCCACAGTGGATGATGCCAGGATAAAAGAAGCATTAACCACCCTTTTAAGTGACCTGGCCATGACGGTTGTGGATTTGCAGACCATTGACAATTCCAATTTGCAGACACGATTCGGCGGTGAAATGATGGTGAGAAACTCTCATCTGGTCAAACGACTGGTCCAGCGAACAGATCTGATACTGTCCACGGCCGTTAAAAATGCACTGGCAGTAAGGGTGGCGGCAGAACAGCAGATGAATACTTTAAAACACCTGGATATGGTTCAGCAGGCAGCAGCCGAAA
>JAAEMC010000088.1 GCA_024225895.1 Desulfobacteraceae bacterium
AGCGGAGTATGACTTATACACCTTTAGTCGTCACTCCTTGGCGCCTTGCATCTGTCACCTTGATAGTGACCAGGGATGTGCCTTTTTGTTGTTATTGTGGCATGTTATGGGATTTGATGGTGGATTTGGGTTGTGGGTAAGGGTTGCAATAAAATAAAAGAAGCCTGTTTCATGTTCGGATCCATGGGACAATATTATCTTGACAGGGATATGGGGCAGGAAATTTCACTGGACAAGGCCATTGAAATACTTGAAGAATGCCGTGAACAAGGGCTTGTTTGATAACTTTCCGGATGGAATAATTTTTTTCAAGTTGAACCAAATAATTAATATTTAAGAAGAGAGGATTTTATGACCATAAGAATTTCAAAAGCGGCCGTTATCGGGTCTGGAATTATGGGAGGCGGAATTGCAGCCCTTCTTGCCGGTGCAGGCGTAGACGTACTGCTGATGGATATCGTACCTTTTGATTTAGAGGGTGAGAAGAAAAATGACCTAGCTGCAAGGAACCGGATTGTTAAGGGCGGTCTTGATGCAGCCCTTGCCTCGTCGCCATCCTTGTTTTTCAGTAAAAAGGATGCTGCCCGGA
>JAAEMC010000089.1 GCA_024225895.1 Desulfobacteraceae bacterium
TAAAAAAATACCAAACAAAATATAGCCAGATACGACCCATTTTTTTAGGCTCTTGCCATAACTTGTTTTGCTTTTAGCATAGGCATATCCTAACAATTCAGTTAAGCCGAGAAAAACTGAGCTTAATGGTGGTGAATCTCCCATTGCGTTTAAAATTTTCCGTATTTTTATAAAAATACCTAATTCTATAACTATAGTAATTACGACAAATGCAGCAATGATATTGTCCATTTAAAAGTCACCATTTCTTTTGAATTAAAAAGACATAAATGTAGTTGTATTGTTAGATATTGTTCCCTCCACAGGGGCTCCTATACTTATACCAAAAACAAAGCCCATATTTCCTGCACAGTCTTCAACTAATCCAAGAGAAAAAGCTCCAAATCCCATAGTAGAAACTTTAGTATTTCCACTTATAGAACCAGGGAAATAACCAAACTCAAAGCCACCACCTAATGCAGCCCCTCCAGTTTCTCCATTAGTACTATAAAGACCTGTGTCTCCAGTAGTTGAATCATATGCTACACCACCTCCCTGATTAGCCCCCCATGGTCCCCATCCTCCTATGACATTACCACCTGCCCACCATGACAATCCCTCCGGGTCTATTAGATTCACCGGATCATTAAGCACATACCCATAAAGGTCAGTATCCCCACCAGCAAACAAGATCGGATCTTTGGCCGTCCAGCGGCCGGTATCAGGATCATAATCCCTGTAGCCGAATCTTACAAGGCCTGTGTGTTGATCGTGGAGACCGCCGGCGAAGCCGAAGGGGATTTAAAAAATCCTTGACTAAAACTA
>JAAEMC010000090.1 GCA_024225895.1 Desulfobacteraceae bacterium
AAGTTTTAGGTTAAACTTTTACAGGAGAATTGGGATGAGACAGAAAATGAGATTGGACAAAGATATAAAAAAAGGCATATTAACGATTTTAGAATCCAGTGAAGTCGATCCTGGAATCGTCATGCCGCTGCACGAAGAATCGTATCCGCTCGAAGAGGTGACACAAGCATACAAACAGGGATATGATGCCTTTGCCGGCAGTATCAGAAGGCGAAGTTTTTTCCCTATTAAGGATGTTATGATCAAACTCTTTGAGAGTTCAGCAGACTTTTTCAAAAATAAATCAGCAGATAAATTAATCGTTGAATATGATGATGCAGACTCATTCCCAAAAGAAGAATTTCATCTTGAGGAAGAAGATGTTGAGATAGATAAAATATTGGAAGAAGACGGCGACACAAAAGAGGATGAAATAAAAGAGATTGATTCTGAGGATGATACCCCGAAATTTAAACCTGAAGACAATTCCGAGCACGAAAATTAGAGTATCAGAATGAAAAATACAATTAGAGAGATTGTTTTTAATGCAGCAAAATCTGCATTTGACAAAGGCCTTTTGCCGTCTGACGAGATTCCGCAAATGGAAATTGAAACTCCAAAACACAAGGCACATGGTGATTTTTCGACCAATTTTGCAATGGTTTCCGCTGCCATCCAAAAAATGGCACCAAAAAAAATTGCCGAGCATCTTGTATCATCCATTGAGGCATCAGAGTTGGTTGAGAAAGTTGAAATCGCCGGCCCCGGCTTTATCAATTTTTTCCTAACAAATGATGCCTGGTATCCTGTTATTGATGATATTTTATCCAAGGACGTTGCTTACGGATCTTCAAATTTTGGTAATAAGAAAAAAGTCCAGGTGCAATTTGTCAGTGCAAACCCCACAGGACCCCTGCATGTCGGCCACGGCCGGGGTGCTGCCGTGGGTGATTCTGTGGGCAATATTCTCTCCTTTGCCGGTTTTGATGTCCAAAAAGAATATTATATAAATGATTCAGGCCGCCAGATCAGAACTTTAGGTACATCAGTATGGGTTAGACTTCAGCAGCAGGATGGCCGGGATATTCTTTTCCCGGATGACTGTTACAAGGGCAATTATATTAAGGATATTGCCAAGGCGATTCTTGAAAAAGAGGGGCCGGATCTTCTGCAAAAAGAGGAAAAACATGGAATCGAGATATGTGCCCGGTTTGCTGCTGCAAAAATACTTGAAGAGATAAAGCAGGATCTGAATTCATTTGGCATTGAGTTTGACCAGTGGTTCAGCGAACAAAGCCTTTATGATTCCGGAAGGGTGGATAAGGTTATTGCGGATTTAAAAAGTAAGGATCTGGTCTTTGAAAAAGATGGAGCCCAGTGGTTCAGGACTGAAATTTTTGGAGATGAAAAAGACCGGGTTGTGGTAAGAAACAATGGCCTTACAACTTATTTTGCATCTGATATCGCCTATCACATTGAGAAGTTTGAAAGGGGTTTTGACACGGTTATTGATGTATGGGGGGCAGACCACCATGGTTACATCAAACGAATAGAGGCCTCAGTGGAAGCTTCGGGAAAGCAAAAAGAGCAATTTCAAGTGATACTGGTCCGGTTGGTCAATCTTTTAAGGGGAGGCAAACCAGTGCAGATGTCAACCCGGGCCGGAGAGTTTGTCACCTTAAAAAATATTTTGAATGAGGTGGGCAAAGATGCCGCACGATTTTTGTTTTTGAGCCGCAGTTATGATTCCGGCCTTGACTTTGACTTGGAACTTGCCAAACAGAAAAATTCTGATAATCCAGTTTATTATGTACAATATGTTCATGCCCGGATCACGGGCATTTTGTTGAAGGCACAGGAAAGAGAAATCATCTCCCATATCGACCTAAAGCAGGGAGAGTATCTGGAATTGCTGCAGGAACCAGAGGAAATTAATCTGATCAAAATTTTATCCTCTTTTACTGAAAATGTGGAAAAAAGTGCAAAAACACTGCATCCGCATGTGATATTCACATATCTGATGACCCTGGCATCAGCATTCCACGGATATTACAACAAGCACAAAGTGATCACACATGATTCGAATTTGACCCAGGCCCGCTTAAGCCTGGTACTTTGTGTCAAAAAAGTAATCAGAAACGGATTGTCCCTTCTGGGTGTATCTGCACCCGAAAGAATGTGATATATGGCATCCTTTAATAGGATTTTAAAATATTCCATATATATATTTATTATAGGCTGGATATTTCTTTTAGGTATCCTTGTGGGCCGCGGGACAGCTCCTGTTACCTTTGATACTCAACAATTTCAAAAAAGGCTTGCTGCCATTGCCAATGAGCACGGGCAAAAAAAGGAAGCTGACAGCGAAGAAAAATTGGAACTCCAATTCTATAAGGTGTTGGATAAGCCGGTCCAAGAGGAAGAACCAGCCCCATTAAATCCGGGAAAACCAAACAAAAGTTCAGAGATCATCCCACAAAAAATAGATGAAGTTCCGCAAAATATACCGGTAAAAAAGAGCCGGAAATATGAAACATTTAAAACATCTGCGAAAAAACAAGTCTCTAAGCCTGAAACCAAGCCATCTTCACAGAAACAAAAAAAGACCCAAACATTAAAAAAAGAACCAAATCCAACACCTGAAAAATCTGCCAAGAAAGTACAAAAAGATCAACCGAAAGAGAAAACGGTTAATGTCAGCTATACGATTCAAATAGCTGCTTACAAGGATTTTAAAGATGCGGTCAGCCAGATGGCTGATCTTAAAAAAAATGGATTTGATTCATATAGAATTAAAGCGCAGAAGGATGGGCAAACCTGGTACAGAGTCAGAAGCGGCAGTTTTAAAACTAAAACGCTGGCTGATCAGTATTTAAAAAAACTTAAAAAAGTCAATATTAACGGTATGGTGATCAAAAGGAATAACCATGAAAATATCAAGGGATGATGTTGAAAAAATAGCCCATCTTGCACGATTGGAGATTGATGACACACTTAAAGATAAAATGTCGGAACAATTAAGTGAGATCCTGCAATATATAGACAAATTAAAGGATGTGGATGTAAAAGGGGTAAAACTTTCTTCGGGTGCTGCTTTTCAAAATAATGTACTC
The DNA here is from genome assembly GCA_024225895.1 of Desulfobacteraceae bacterium. Lineage (GTDB taxonomy): Bacteria > Desulfobacterota > Desulfobacteria > Desulfobacterales > Desulfobacteraceae > JAAEMC01. The sequence continues at coordinate 3,093 of JAAEMC010000090.1, forward strand.
AGGAATGATGTCGCCCATAAATCCCCTGGACCGGGTGTTACCTTGGCCAATGCACCGGAACGGGATGATGATTTTTATACAGTGCCAAGGGTTGTCAAATAGTCTTTTGGAATAAAAGGATCAGACCATGGATTTATATACACTCACCATAAAACAGGCACGCCAACTTCTCGATAATAAAGAGATTTCTTCTAAGGAACTGACATCGGCCCTGCTGAATCGCATTGAGGAACATGACGATGGCATCAAGGCCTTTATTTCAATTGATAGGGATCTGGCCCTTTCAGAGGCAAAAAAGGCGGATGAGCAAATACAAGCCGATAAAGCCGGTCTTTTGACCGGTATTCCCATTGCCTTGAAGGACCTTTTGTGTACAAAGGGAATGAAAACAACCTGTGCCTCCCAAATTTTGGCTGATTTTGTACCCCAATATGATGCAACCGCCGTATCCAAATTAAAGGAGAGTGGTGCTGTCATAATAGGCAAGACCAACATGGATGAATTTGCCATGGGGTCATCCACAGAAAATTCATCATTTCAGATTACTGCAAATCCATGGGATAATGATTATGTCCCGGGCGGGTCCAGCGGTGGTTCGGCTGCAGCGGTAGCTGCACAATTCTGCTGCGGGGCGATCGGAACGGATACAGGTGGTTCCATTCGGCAACCGGCATCCCATTGCGGCGTTGTTGGATTAAAGCCTACCTATGGAAGGGTATCGCGGTTTGGCCTGGTCTCCTATGCCTCTTCTTTAGATCAAATTGGCCCCATTACCCGGACGGTTGAGGATACAGCGCTTTTGATGAATGTAATTTCAGGCTATGATAAATCGGATTCCACTAGCGCAGACGTTGGTACCCCGGATTTTACCAAGGCCCTGGATCTGTTTGATAAAGAATCCCTAAAAGGGATGACGGCCGGAATCCCAAAAGAATACCTGTCGGTTGAAGGTATTGATCCTGATGTTGAAAAGATATTTAATGAATCCAAAATCATTCTGGAAGATCTGGGTGTTGAGCTCAAGGAAATTTGTCTGCCCCACTCGGAATATGTGGTGGCTGCCTATTATATTATTGCTCCGTGTGAAGCCAGTTCCAACCTTGCCCGATATGATGGTGTCAAATACGGGTTTCGGGATACAGGTTCCCAGGATCTGATTGAAATGTACAAAAAAACAAAATCCAAAGGGTTTGGACAAGAAGTTCAAAGAAGAATTATCATTGGCACCTATTCACTCTCAGCCGGTTATTATGATGCTTACTACGGCAGGGCATCACAGGTGAGAACCCTTATCATGGATGATTTTTCAAAGGCGTTCGAGAATTGCGATTTTATTTTGTCCCCGGTGGCACCGACACCGGCGTTTAAAATTGGGGAGAATATTGATGATCCCTTGACCATGTATCTGAGCGATATTTTCACCCTGTCTGCCAACATGGCGGGTGTGCCCGGTATCTCTGTTCCGGCCGGATATTCGTCAAGCGGACTTCCAATAGGAATACAGATGATGGCAAACCGGTTTGACGAACTTACCCTGATTAAGGCAGGATATGGGTTTGAACAAGCACTTTGTCTGGAGTCGAAATTTCCTAAGATATGAGAGGTGATACAGGCGTATATTCATGCAAATAGTTTAAAATCTTTGGAAGATTGAATTATTTGGCTGTTAGGGAAAATAAATTACTTTTTGTTTCTCCGGATGAATTAAACCGTAACTTTTCAGACCAAAAAAAATTATAATCATAAAATTCAACTTTCACAACAAAGTGGGAGATTTAATATGTCAACAGTACAGCCTGAGGGTGAGCAGCTAAGGAAAGCAGTAAAATGGATTTCTGAAAAAAGGAAGGAAAATCCAGATGAGAACCTGGTGAAACTTGTTGATGAAGCCAGCTTTCAATTTGATCTGAGTCCAAAGGATTCCCAGTTTCTTTTGCGGTTTGTTAAAGGGGATCAGTCTTAAGGGTATTTCAATGGCCAAAATAAAAATACTTCCTGAAATCCTTTCCAACCAGATTGCAGCAGGTGAGGTTGTGGAAAGACCTTCATCTGTTGTCAAGGAGCTGGTTGAAAACAGTATTGACGCCAATGCAACAAGTATTACCGTCGAGATTGAAAAAGGCGGTAAATCCGTCATACGAATTTCGGATAACGGAGATGGGCTTTCAAGGGAAGATGCTCTTTTATCCATTGAAAGATATGCCACGAGCAAGATATTTACCGGGGATGATCTTTTCTCAATTTCCACCATGGGCTTTAGGGGCGAGGCATTACCATCCATTGCCTCTGTATCTAAATTTACCCTTACCACTAAAGAAAAAAAATCACAGATTGGCACACAGATCGAGATATCCGGCGGCAAGGTTTTAAATGTGATGGATGCCGGTGCGCCGGCCGGTACAATGGTGGAAGTAAACCGCTTGTTTTTCAATACCCCGGCCAGAAGAAAGTTTTTAAAGTCTGAAAAAACAGAAGCCGGCCATATTGCAGATGCGGTTTCAGGCATTGCTCTGGGTAATCCCGATGTTGGGTTCCGCCTTTTTTTTAATAAAAAACTGCAAAAAAATTTTCCACTCTCTGACGGGCTTTATCAGCGATGTGTGGGAGTTTTGGGAAAAGATTCAGCAAACAAACTTGCAAGCCTGGATTTTCAAGATAAGGGGATTAAGATTCAGGGGTTTTGCACATTTCCTGAAATCACACGGAGTACATCCGCCAGAATATTTCTTTTTGTCAATAATCGCCTGGTATACGATCGGGGGCTTGTTTCAGCAATTTTCCAGGGATATAAAGGCAGGATTATGAAATCCAGGTTCCCTCTGGCAGCCGTTTTTGTAGATCTTGATTATGACAAAGTGGATGTCAATGTTCATCCGTCAAAAAGGCAGGTCCGGTTTGTTGATCATCAAAGGGTCTACAGGGCATTAACACAGGCAGTTGCTTCAGCATTGTCCGCTTCACAAACCAGATCCGTGAAATTTTCAAAACCGGCCCATGATCTCCCGAAACCGGTACCTGAATATCATCCCCGTTTTCATGAATGGACCCAAAACGAATCCTTAAAGGTGGCAGAGCCTGCGCTTGAGTGGGGTGCTGTAACTGAAAAGGGAGGCAGGCCGCTTCAGGCGTTGGGGTGTGTTGAAACCCAGCAGGCATTCAAATTGAATATGGAAGGCCCAAGAATATTGGGCCAGGTGATGGGAACCTATATTGTGGCTGAAAATAAAGACGGATTAATGCTTGTGGATCAGCATGCAGCCCATGAACGTATTGTCTATGAACGCTTGAAAAAAAGGTATGAAAATCTGGATATATCCCGGCAGGACCTGGTAGTACCCGAGACCTTGGACCTTAATTTCAAGGAGGCAGCTCTTTTGTCGGATATACTGGCAGATCTCGCATCTCTTGGCATCCTGGTAGAGCCCTTTGGAGGGAATACATTTGTGATCAAATCCGTCCCGTCTATCATTGATGAAAAACAAATAAAGCCTGTTGTTTTAGAAATTCTTGATAATATAATTGAAAACAAGATGGAATCGTCAACTGAACATTGGCTTGACGAATGTCTCATTCTAATGGCCTGCCATACTGCAATCCGGGCAAACAAACCCATGGTATTCAGGGAAATGGCGACACTTATTGCCGATCTTGAAAAATGTAATGATCCATTGCATTGCCCCCATGGCCGCCCCACTATTTTTTCAATGGATAAGGGGCAGATTGAAAAGCTTTTCAAAAGGGTTGTTTGATGATGAAGTATGATATATATAGTTGTCTTTGCGAAACATTTTTTTACAATTTTGTACTTGAATGGTGGAACAACCAGGTTATATATCAACATAGACTGAAACAATAAAAAAATAGGTCATTATTTTATTAATTCACTTCGTACTTTCCGATTAAAAAATAAAATATAAGCAATAATAAAAGGAGTTGGGATTTTGAAAATTAATACAAAAATCATAAAAACAACCGGCTTGGTTACGCTTTTGTTTTCCTTTTGGGTTTTTCTGGCAAATCCTGCATTGGGGAACACCCCTAAAAAAGTAGCCATTTTCCCCTTTACAATGAATTCTCCCCAGGATTTATCATTTTTACAAAACGGGCTTTACTCAATGCTCTCTTCTCGGCTGGCAGACCCGGGTAAAGTGGTTGTTCTTGAAAAACAGGCAGTTGAGGGTATCTTAAAGGAAGCACAGAAAAATGAAACCACAAAAGGTGAAATGAACGAATCCAAGGCCCGGATGATCGGTGCTAATATTAATGTGGATTATGTTCTTTTTGGAAGCCTTACCCATTTTGGAGAGAGCATCAGTCTGGATGCCAATATGGTAGATGTAACCGGCCAAAAGCCGACACTCTCCTTTTTTAAGCAAAGTAATAATTTAGGTGACGTGATCCCTCTGGTCAACACCTTTGCTGGCGATGTTAACCAGAAAGTGTTTAACCGCAGCATCAGTAATGAATTGTACGCCCGGCCCCAACAAGGGCAGCAGGCGCCCGGCGGGTCGTTTCAGTATACGGAAGACGCCCAAAATCAATACCCCGGGGGGACATTTGTCGATAGCCGGCCCCGTTCAAAAGGCTTTATGACGCATCTGACACTTCAGGATTTTATCACCAGTATGGCGGCGGCGGATGTGGATAATGACGGTAAAATAGAAGTGGTCGTGGCCACGGAAACCACAATACAGATCTTTCGGGCAGAAGGGAATCAGCTGGTTCTGGAAAAGAAATTGGAATATGATTCCAGTGTGCGTATCGTTCGATTGGATATCGCAGACATCAATGGGAACGGGTATCCGGAAATTTTTGCCACCAGTTTAAGTATCCATTTGGATGATCTTTCATCCTTTGTCGTTGAATACACCGGTACCCAGTATAAAACCCTGGTGGATGATGAAACCATTTACTATGGAATTTTAGATGATAAAAAGGCCGGTACCAAGAGACTTATAGGTCAGTCAATCGGCAGAAACCCTTTTGATGCCCGTATTTATAATATGGACTGGGACAATAACAGGTATAAAAAAGAAAAAAGGATTAGAATGCCTAGAAATATATCTGTGTTATCTATTGCAAAGGGTGCTGCTACCTTGGATGGGAAAACGGAATATGTAGGTCTTAACAAGTATGGCCGGCTAACTATTTTTTCAGAGACTGGTGCCATTGAATGGGAAGGAAATGAAAAACACGGCGGCAGCGGCCACTATTTTTTGCTGCCCCGAAATGATACGGACGGGTCCTTCAGGGAGCGGGTTTATTTGCAGCCAAGAGTCATTTTTTATGATTTTGATTCCAAGGATAACCAAGAGTTGGTGGTTATAAAAAACCAGGAGCTGGGCGGCGGTAGTTTCGGACGGATCAAAAGATTCTACAAAGGCAATATTCAGGTTCTCTCCTGGAATGGCATTGCCCTGTCCCCGTTGTTTCAAACCCAGTCTGTTCAAGGGTGGATCAGTGATATTGCCATTGCTGATTTTGATGATGACGGAATAGTGGAACTGATAACCGCAGTAGTGGACCGTGACCGCAGTTCCTTTTTAAAACAGGGTAAAAAAAGCAATATAATTTCATATGATCTGAAATAGATTGTAAAAAAGTGTATCAGGAATGTTAAAAAAGTGTTGACAAAAACACCTAAAGTGCTTTAAACAAGGTTTAATCTAAAGACAGATGTTTAAAAGGAGCATCCTGCCTTTAGCATATCAGATGGTAAGTTTAATTCTAAAATGAATTAAAGGAGAAAAAGATGAAAAAATTAATGGTAATTGTTGCTTCCTTATTACTGGTAGCATCAACTGCAGTAGCTGCAGACTGGAATTTTTACGGTTCTGCTCGTATTACAACTTTTGTAATGGATACTGACGCTATTGCCGGATCAACTGACACTACAAATTTGACTCACGCACTTCAGGGTAACTCTCGTATCGGCGCAAGAGTAAAAGTAAATGATGCTGTTGGTGGACGTTTTGAATATGGTACTGGCGTCAATGTTCGTCTTCTTTACGGTACTTGGAACTTTGGTGCAGGCCAGCTTCTCGTTGGTCAGACTTACTCACCTTTGAACCTGTTTTATTCCAACCAGGTTGTTGGTTCTGATAATGATCTTCTGAATTACGGTGGTGTTTACTCCGGTCGTAATCCTATGATCAGACTTACATTCGGTGATTTCCAGCTTGGTTTCCTTCAGCCTTCTGCTTCAACGCTGAATACTGCAATTGCCGGTGCTTTCACTGAAGTTACTTTCCCGAAAGTCGAAGCAAGTTATAACATCAACTTCGGTGCTGTTGCTTTCACTGTTGCCGGTGGTTACAACACTTATGAGCTGACAAGCGGAAATGGTATTGCAGAAGATGTTGATGCTTATGAGCTTGCTATTGGTGCAAAAGTTAACTTTGGCCCGGCTTACATCGCTGGTGACTTCTGGTTAGGTCAGAACGTAGGTACATATGGTATGTACAACCAGCCTGTTGATGATGCCACTGTAACTGAAACAGCTACAACTATGACTATTAATGACAATGATGCTTATGGTTTCCTCTTTGTCATTGGCGCCAAACTTAATGACATGTTCTCTTTTGAAGCAGGTTACGGTTGGTCTGAGGCAGAACTTGACATGGCCGGTGGCCAGGAAGACGATTGTCAGTCTTATTATGTACAGTCTACCATCACTTTCGCTCCTGGTGTATTCATCGTTCCTGAAATCGGCGTTATGGATCAGAAACAGAATGCTGCTGGTGCAGAAGAAGCTGATACTGTATACTACGGTCTTAAATGGCAGATTAATTTCTAATCTGATTTATCAAGGATTAGATAACTAAAATACGGCCATCTGATAAATTAAAGCCTGGTGATCATTAGATCACCAGGCTTTTTGTTTTTGAACAATCACAATCCTGATATTTTGTGCCTTCCTTTCCTCAAGATATAAAAAGTAAAATTTCCTTTGCCTGCAACAAAAAAGTTTGATCTTGACATTGAAGATTTAACAAGTATATAGACTTCAGTAATAGCCTAAATTATTATATAATGAAGATACCAGTTAAAAAATCATTAATTCTATTTAACCAGATGGTAGTTTAAATTAAGTATATCTAAAGGAGAA
>JAAEMC010000091.1 GCA_024225895.1 Desulfobacteraceae bacterium
AAAGTCTCGGAAAGTCCGATGTTTTTGGCAATGATAATGGCTTCCTGGACAACGAATCTGGCACCATAAGCAAGCATGATAATACCGCCAATAATAAAAAGAACATTTTTAAGGATATCTGAAGTTGATCTTTGAGGCACTTTTCTGCCATTGTCTTTATCCTTTGCATTCATAATGCCGTAAATCAAAAAGGCTATTAGCAATGTGATCAACACAATGCCGTCGACCCTTCCGACATTATTATCCAGGCACAACAGCCAGAACACCACAGATATCAAGACCATATACGGGATTTCAATTTTTACAATTTGCTTTTTAATGACCACGGGCCGAATCACGGCACTGATGCCCAGCACCAGGGCAATATTAATCACATTGCTGCCGAGTATATTACCAATGGAGATGCCGCCGGAATCTTTATAAGCAGCCACAAGACTGACCATAAGCTCTGGTGCAGAAGTGGCCAAAGAGACAATGGTCAGTCCGACTATGACCGGGCGAACTGAAAACATGATAGCAGTAGAAGCAGAGCCTTCTACCAGAAGACTTGAGCCGAAATAGAGCAGGGCAAGGCCAGCTACGAGTATGAAAATTTGAAAATACACGGTTTATTTTAAGATATTGTAATAATGTTTTAATGTAATGTAATTATTTGTTAGGGTTCTTGCACATTTAAAAAATTAATACTATAAGGCGTGCATAATATAGCAGTATTTTCCATTTGGCAATTGATATTTTAATAAGGATGACTTGATGAAACAAAGTATTATTCGCGGCACCGGTAAAGGCATCGCCCCTGTTTTGGTCACCAACCATGATCTTGAAAAGATAATGGATACCTCAGATGAATGGATCAGACAAAGAACCGGTATCGAACAGCGTTACTGGATACCTGAAGATGAGGAAATAGGTTCATCTGATTTAGGTTTCATCGCGGCGGAACAGGCACTTAAGAACGCCGGCTGGCAAGCTTCTGATCTTGATTTCATTATCTTTGCCACTTTAAGTCCTGATATCATGTTTCCGGGTTCCGGATGTCTTATGGCAGCCAAATTAGGATTGGACTCAACACCAGCTCTTGATATCAGACAGCAGTGCACCGGCTTTTTATACGGTCTTACCACGGCAGATGCCTATATTAAAACCGGCATTGCCAATAAAATACTTTTGGTAGGAGCAGAAATTCACAGTTCAGGACTGGATAAAACCACTAGGGGCCGTGATGTAACGGTTATTTTCGGTGATGCAGGGGCTGCCGTCTGTATTGAAGGCGTTGAAACCGATGAAAATGTCGGACTGCTTTCTTCCGCACTCCATGCTGATGGCAATTATGCCCACGCACTTACAGCAGAGCTTCCGGCGTCCCGCCTTCCCCAAAGAATGCCACCGGATGTAGCCATTGATGATCCGCGGTATTTCCCGGTCATGGATGGCCCTGCTATTTTTAAAAAAGCCTTGAGATTGCTGCCAAAAGTTACCCAGGAAGCCTTTGAAAAGGCCAATGTGACGGTTGACGACATTGATTTAATTATTCCCCACCAGGCCAACATGAGAATCAACCAGGGACTGGGACAATATCTGAAAGTGGACGACAGCAAAGTATTCCATAATATACAAAAATACGGAAACACCACTGCAGCCAGTATTCCATTGGCATTGCATGAAGCCATGGAAGAGGGGCTTGTCGGTAAAAAAGGGGATACTGTGTATTTTGTAGCATTGGGTGCCGGCCTCACCTGGGGAGGAATTGTTTATCGTTTTGGTTAAACAATGACCTTATATTAAAGCTGACCCTCAAATAATTTTTCAAGATAAAACCGGGTTGCACTATCAACTGTATCAAATGAATATTGTGCATCCTGGTTTTTCATTTCCATCTCTTCTCTGATATTTGAAGCCAAAATCTTACCTAATTCAACACCAAACTGATCAAAGGGGTTCAATCCTAAAATAAATCCTTCAAGTACGGTCCTGGTTTCGTAAAAAGAAAGCAGCTGTCCGATACTCTTTGGTGAAAGATCATTCAGGACAATGGTGGAAGAGGGACGGTTGCCAGGGAAAAATCTGGCAGGATTTTCATCGTCTTTTCCAATGGCCAGGGCCTTGGTTTGAGCAAGAAGATTGGCCCACAATTCCTGGTGGTTGTCCACTCCTTTGCTTCTGATTTTCTCGCCTGAATATTCCGGATTTACAACACCGATGAACTCAATGGGAAAAGCCATCCCCTGATGGGCAAGCTGGAAAAAAGAGTGTTGAGCATTGGTGCCTGGTTCCCCGAAAATTAAAACTCCTGTGGTATTATCTATAAGTTGCCCGTTTTTGGTGACCATTTTGCCCAGGCTTTCCATATACAACTGCTGCACATGGGGTGCCAGCTTTGAAAGGGCACTGCAATAGGGAATAACAGCCTGGGCCGGATAATTTAAAAAATTAGAATTCCAGATACTGATCAGGGCTGAAACCAGAGGGATATTTTTTAAGGGCTCTGCAGTTAAAGCATGGAGATCCATTTGATGACAGCCGTCTAAAAATTCTTTAAAAACATCAAATCCAAAGGCAAGGCTCAATGGCAGTCCGCCTACGGCAGAAGATACCGAATACCGGCCCCCGATAAAATCAAACATGTGAAAGGAGGACAGGATGGGATTTTTTGGATCATCACCCGGGCTGCCCTTGGCGGTTATTGTTACCAGGTGATCTTTGGGATCCAGATGGTTTGTTTTTAAAAAGTGTAATGCCAGATTCAGATTGGCCATGGTTTCAGTGGTTGTGTAGGATTTAGAAACCACAATCCAAAGGCAGGTTTCAGGATTGACCTTTTTTTTGACCTGACAAAAATTGTCAATATCCACATTAGGCAGGAATAAAAGCTCAATGATAGGATCAAACCTATTCTTCATGGCCTCATAAACAAATTCGCACCCAAGATACGATCCTCCGATTCCAACCACCACGGCATGGGTAAATTTTTTCTTTGAGTTGGATGTCAATTCCTTATTATGAATCTTTTTTGTGAAGGCCTGAATATTCTGATTAACCTTATTCATTGCCGGGATTACGTCCAGATCATCCACCATAATATCGGTATGGGTTACATCCCTTGCTGCCGTGTGAAGCGCAGCTCTTTTTTCAGTAACATTTACTTTTTTGCCAAAGGCCATATCCTTAAATGTTTCCAGGGCTTTCGTATCTTCGGTAAGCTGAATCAATCCTTTCAGTACCGCATCATCA
>JAAEMC010000092.1 GCA_024225895.1 Desulfobacteraceae bacterium
ATAAACACCATTTTCAACCTTCCAAGAATTCCAACAAAAGCATGCTTCTTTTTCTGGAAGCTATGCCACCACAGAAAAAAGCAGGAAACTGGTGAAAACAAGAGATCTGATTTTTGAAAAATCAAACCGTTTTTTACATTATTTTTGAAATGATATTTGTGATTAACTGAGGATCACCTGCCCAGACTGGAGATTTTAAAAATGGCCTGGTCCCATAATTTTATTATGAAAACTTTTGTCTTAAGGCATCTTAAAATTAAACTTCATTTTCAATGATATAAAGTATTAAGTTATTTTGGTAGATCGTTTCTGATTAAATTATATTTTCATTAGAGTACAAGTTGATTTGTTGACATATCTTTACAGGCATAATAATTATTGATACGAAATTCTTGAACTCGATTTTATATTTTTCTAGTCGCATATCATTCAAATTTACATAATATGCGTTTTGCTATCAACATATTGAAAGATACACGGACAACCGGTAATCTGCTTGTTATACCTACAAAGATATTTTAAATTATGAAATGTAAGAAATGTTCTACCGAGATTGTTGATGGTGCAAAATATTGTCCAGTATGTAAGGATGAGAAAAACGATTTTAAATTCATTTGCCCATATTGTGAGTTTGAAATGTCATTGGGGAAAGCAAAAATTAAAAGCACCCTTGGCGGAATTCTTTTAGCTGGTTTTAGTTATCAACATCTCTTTTTTGAAAACTCGAATGGGAATGAAGACATCATTATAAGAACACGTTCTCAAAAAGAAGCTTATTTATGTGAAAATTGTGAAGGAATTTTTATTCCATCTTAATAGTGCTAAAAGTAACGGTATAACATGGCGCTTGAAGGGATCGGGGCTACTGAGCGGCTCCCGAAAATTTAAGCTTTAACATAAATTTTAATAATGCTGAGGTTGATGGTGTAACGCCCCGACCCCTCAGCTTTGCGTTAGGCTTCATATGGCTAAAAACACATTCGAAGATAAATTCAAAACCATTTTGGAACCTGTTCTAAGAAATTTAGGTTTTGCTAAAGTCGTTTTAAATGATTGTATGCGACCCCAATTTCTTTTTAACAAGGAAAGACTATGGTTTTCTTTAAGTTGGGATTGGAGAGACAGATACTTAGATGTGAGTTTGGGACATTTATTTTGGTTTAAAGATGTCATGGAACGTGTCGTTGTAATAGGCGACTATTCAAATTATGAAGACCAAATTACTCCGAACGCAATTGATAAAATTGGAAGTGACACCAAGGTTCTAAATCTAATTGCAAATTCGTTAGGTGATGCTACCAGTCAATACGAAGAGGAGTATGAAAAGATTTTTCAGGATTTTAGAGTCTCCAGAAGCCGAAGAGGTGGTATCAATATCGATGAATATATCGGTGAGGAAGTAACTATTAAAGATTTAAAACGATTTGAAGCCTAACAAGGCGATTCACTGGATTGCAGGGGGCTGAGCCGCTTTGAAAAGTTTTGGTTTAACAAAATTATAAACACAAACAAGATTTCTGGAAAACCCCTGCAACCAGTGATCTTTGCGTTTTGTTTTTTGGGACCCCGGGCGCGGGATGGACAATCGCCAGGTATTGTATTACTGCTGAAGTTTTATTGGAAGGAATCTGTGTAATGGGTAACCTCTTAAACAGAACACATATTACAATTGTCAATCAGGGAGTTGATTTTATCATTGGTAATCTTTTTGAAAAAATTACTGTTGAAATGATTGCTGATCACTGTTGTTTTTCCCGATATTATTTTAACCGGCTTTTTAAATCGGTTATCGGAGAAAGTCTGTACAGTTTTATAAAGCGGTTGCGTATTGAGACGGCTGCCTTTAAACTTATAAAATTTCCAAATCTGAGCATTACAAGTGTTGCTGCTGAACTGGGGTACAGTTCTTCGAACTTTACAGTTTTGTTCAGAAAATATTATGGAATTTCTCCTTCTCAGTTTCGTTTAAATCCAAAATTGCCTCTTGAACCTGAAAGTCGTTCTGTTCTTAAGCGAATCCAAAATCTGCAAAAAAGCAAGCCCTTAAAGCTTCTTACGCAAATGGAGCAGCATATCTCATTTGAAACCATCCCTGATATCAAAATCATGTATCAACGATTTAAAGGAAATTACAAAGACCTTCCTGAAGTCTGGCAATCTTTTTGTGAGAAAATTGAGGCTTCCATACCGGATTCTGTCCTGGAATTCTATGGGATTTCCTATGATGACCCGCTTATAGCAGGAGAGAACAAATGTTTGTATGATCTTTGTGCACAGGTGACCGGACCATCAAAATTAACTGGAACAAATTACAAAACAATACACGGGGGACTATTCCTTTTTTACAAGTTTGATGACCATGTCCGGAACTTAAGTCAGATATATAATGATCTTCTTGCAATATGGATGCCCCATAAGGGATATGTTATGGACAATAGGCTCTGTTTTGAACGTTACCATGAAGGTACAGAGTCGGGTGGGCATCTGGTCATGGATTTATGCATCCCGATTGTATCCAAAACAGGGCTCAAATTCAGAAGTAAATTGTCAGCGCATCAGATAGGATAACCTCATTTTTAACAAAAGGAGGTACTTTTGATGCAAAACAGTTTTAATGTTCTGGAAGCAAAGCCGGCTGTACAATTCTTTTCATTTTCCATCCCTGCCATACTGGGAATGCTGCTGACGTCAGGTATTGTGATAATAGACGGCCTATTCATCGGCAACATCGTTGGAGAAGCCGGATTGGCAAGTGTAAACCTGACATTGCCGGTTCTTTATCTTTTTTTGGGGATAGCCATTATGATCGGTGTGGGAGGCTCGGTCAAGGCCGGTCACTCGCTGGGTTCCGGAAGGCAAGATCAGGCCAGCAGGCATTTCTCATTAGCCATCGCGCTGTCAATAATAACTATCGCAACCCTTACCCTGTTGTGTTTTCTTTTTATTGATACGTTACTGGAAATCATTAATACAAAACAGGCGTTACGCCAGTATGTTCAAACATATCTGATCACAATCCTCTGGTTTTATCCAGCCATGATGATCAATATTGTCTTCTCAATATTCATGAGGGCCCAGGGGAAACCAGGACTGGCCCTTTTTTTGGGATTAGCTGGAAATGCACTTAATGTTGTTTTAGATTATTTTATGATTGTCCGCTTGGAAATGGGGCTTCAAGGCGCTGCACTGGCCACGGGTATTTCAGTCATGGTTCCCATGGGTTGTGGCATTCTTTATTTCCTGTCAGAATATTCGGTTTTAAATTTTGTAAAATTCTCCTGGAAAATGCCGGATATCGGTCAGATATTTTTTAATGGATCATCTGAAATGATAGGGCAACTCTCTGTCGGTTTTACAACCTGGATGTTTAACAGGGTTATTTTATCCCGCATGGGTGTTGATGGCCTCGCTGCATACACAATAGTCGGCTATGTCGCATTTGTGCAGTTCATGATCATTACCGGTTTTGCAATTGGTCTGGGGCCTATTGTAGGCTATAGTTTCGGAGCAGGCAAAGCAGATCATATACGTCGTATTATGAAAACTGCCATGATGTCTTCTTTTATCACCGGCCTGATTTGCTGGGCGGTTGTTTTGTTTTCATCCTCTGCCATTGCAGGGTCCTTTTCTCCGGGGAATGCAAATATCAGTGCCATTGCCAAATCAGGCTTTAATCTGTTTGCTGCCGCGTTTTTACTGAACGGTTTCAATATGATGATAACGGCTTTTTTTACTTCAATTGGAAACGCTAAAATCTCTGTGATTATTGCGTCTCTGCGAGGGCTGCTGCTAATTAACCTGTTTGTTTTAATCCTTCCAAGTTTCATGGGGGATACAGGTATCTGGATCAGCTACCCTTTATCTGAGCTGGTGACCCTTTGTTTTAGCATTGTGTTTTTAAAGCAGAGTAACACTTATAATAATGGTCATAAAGCTGTATTGTCTTCTCAACAAGGAAAATGAACCGGATTTCACCGGTTATTTTCAAGTTAGCAATATAAAAGAAATTGGAGGAGAAAATGAGATTAGTTTTAATTTTGGTATCACTCTTGTTATTAACATCCTGCGCTTCTGTAGGCCATACACTTAAATATGGATTTCTGCCTGGCGGGGACTATCAGTATTATTCTCCCCTCTCTCCTGTAGATCTTCAGGGTAAAAGTTACAAACTCGTCATTACAGATGACAGAAAAGGCACCACTATACAATGCACCAATATGACGTTACCCAGAGACACAGAACTCGAAGGCACGACAGGCTTTACTTTTTTTAGCAATTATATGAGAGCTATGATCTTAGCCAATAATGGTCTCGTTGATCAAAATGCAAAAAAAACAATAAACGTTCAATTGTCAGGCCTTTCTGGTGAATTAAGGGCTATCGTATATGGACACGTTTACGGACTTGTTCAATTTGATATCACAATCGGTGATTTTAATAAGACATATTGTTCTTCTATGGCAGACGGGGATAAAGATGCTCCAGTTGGTA
>JAAEMC010000093.1 GCA_024225895.1 Desulfobacteraceae bacterium
ATATATCAAATGATTGGGCTCTTCAACTTATTTGTTTTATTATTTCAATATGTTATAGCTTTTTTTGTCATCTTTATCGTTAACCCCGAAAGTTGAGTAATGATATGTTCTTTAGATAAAAATTCAATTAAAAAAACCATTGAATTCCACGGCCATAACTGCCCGGGACTGAGTATCGGGATCAGGGCATCCGAACTTGCAATGGAAGAGCTCAATATTCAAAATGCGGCAGCACCGGTTTGCGTAACCGAAACCGACATGTGCGGTGTTGATGCCATCCAGTTCCTGACAGGGTGTACTTTTGGCAAAGGCAATATGATTCACAGAGATTACGGCAAATCTGCTTTCACTTTTTATGATAGAGAGGCCAAAAAAGGCATCCGGGCCGTATTCAACGATAACCTTTCAGGCTCCTCAAAAGCTGAAGTTGAAGAAACAAGGCTTTTGATGGCCAAAGTAATGCAGGGAACAGCGACCAAAGAAGAAGAAACAATTGCCATGGAAAAGCGGGCCCAGCGGATAGAACAGATCATGACAGCCTCCCTGTCCGATCTGTTTACATTTGAAGAGATTGACACTCCACCAGCCAGACCAGCCAGGATACTAAAAAGTATTGAATGCGATACCTGCGGTGAAATGACCATGGAATCCCGCGTCAAGCTTTTTGATGGCAAAAATATGTGTAAGCCTTGTTTTCAAAAGGTAGAACAAAAAATATAATACCTCTTTTGGCAGAACAGATTTTCTATGCAAGGTTTGTATTAATCTGCACCCATGGCTGAAATGTCGTGAATCTGTTCAACCCAGTCTGGCACCCTGAATGGTCCCTTGATGTCACTGGGTTTTACCACCGGTTTTATATCAATGAGCGGGGTTTTATCCATTGTGTCAAGCCCTTTGACATGGAGATGTCTGCCCTCCTGTTTAACCAGTGCGACGGTTGAAAAGAGTACAGGATTGGGCCGTGCCGGGCTCCGGGTTGCAAAAACCCCCTGTAGGGGAAGATCATTCCAACCCCTTGGATGGGTTTTTTTTATGTTCCGTTTGTTTTCAGGCAGCATGTGCGGCCAAAAAACGACAATAATATGGGAAAACGCATCAATGCCGTCTAAGAGTGATTCGTACTCCGGTAGAACCTCTATAATGCTGATGTTTTCCCAAAGCCTTTCCTGGTGGGCCTTGAGCCTAACTTTTCTTTGTTTCGGATCTTCGTTTGCCTTTGATTCAAACGTTACATTTTCAAATTGATTGGTGATATATCCTATGGGCTGTATGATAAATTCTTGCATGGCCGGACCTGTGGTATCCATTATTGCCTCCTTTTGCCATTGCCACAACGAATGTTATAATCGAATCCCGATCGTTCTGAAGCAGGACACCATCGGTATAGCGTGGGAATTGAAACTCCAAGGTTGTTTGCAACCTCTTTTGGCGGTATGCCTTCTGCTAAGAGCTTTTTGGCCGCCTCAACCTTACTTGGAGTCATAAGGCGTTTTCTGCCGCCAATGCGTCCACGTTTTTTAGCAGCGGCTAATCCGGCTTTTGTCCTTTCAATAAGGAGTTCCCGCTCCATTTCAGCAAGTGATGCCATTACATGGAAAAAGAATCTGCCTGCTGGTGTTGTTGTATTAATACCGTCAGTGATGCTTTGGAAGTGGATACCTTCAGCATCAAATTTTTTAACCGGGTAGTTTTAGAGTGTGAACCGGAAAAAAATGGAATCAACCTCAAGCTGATAGAGCATATCAGCCCTATTACCTGGGACAACGTTATCCTTTATGGAGAATACAGATTAAATCATGGTCTTATTGAGGTGTGAAATCCTTAGCGTACATGATCACACGAATCGGGGTTATACCCTAAAATGGATTAGTCCGAAATATCCGGGTTGAGCCAGGAAAGCTTACTCTTTTATGGCAGAAAGGAAAAGGATGCCGGGCCCCACCCGGTTATAGCCGGACAGGGATAAATGCTGCTTGACAATATGCTTGATGGTGCGATGGTCCCTGAAAAATTCAACCCCGTGAAAAGGGGGATACTCATGATCGCTGAAAAATGTCATTTCTTTTTCCGTATCAGTTTTATCAATCAGGTCCAGGTAATAAAAACAGCCGTTTCGCTTTAACAGCCTTTTTACTTCTGAAATAAGGTATTCGAAATTTTCAACATGGTGGCCCACCATGTTGCATTCCACTATATCTTGGGAATGATCGGCAAAGGGAAGTTTTCTCCTGTTTGATAATTGATTTAAATCAAATATAAGGGCGTCCAGGAAATCTATACGTTTTTTTGCCTTTTTAAGCCGGTCCTTATGAAGGCCTATGCCTGTGAGCCTGTCTCCGTCTTTCAAGCTCATTTCCTGGGTATAAATGTGAGAGATTCTAGCATCTTCAATACCCAGGGAAAGCATCTTGAGCGGGAGTTTTTTTGCTTTTTTCCGCTGGATTGTCCGCATTATTTCTTTTATTAACCGGCTGGTTGCATATTGCTTTTGCTTGTTCGAGATATTGAAGTTAAAAGGATCTGTGAAATGCACTTCATTATGAAAATCCGGGTCAAGGAGCAAATCACCCACAATCCTTGAGTACCCGATAAATTCAGTTGCAAGGTTCGGATCAAAGAATTGATGACTCGTTGGAAACCATCAAGACGATAAAAAAGAAATTAACCGATGAAACGGAACGTTCTGAGGCCATTATGCATC
>JAAEMC010000094.1 GCA_024225895.1 Desulfobacteraceae bacterium
ATCTCACCTTTCTAAGCGAACCGATTTTGTCTCATCTGCTGCGTTGCAGGGCATTTGCGGTAAATGATTACAGCAGCATGCCCTGCAACTTGCAGCTAAAACAAACTCGATTCGTGAAATATCCGGGCTAATTTTTTGTAATTTTATTTATCACAAGTGGCGGCAGGCCGTTGGGCATAACATTCAAATCCTTGAAAATTTTATTTTCCAGTTTCAAGGTGTTTTCCCACATAATTGAGATCCTTTTTCGATATTCTTGCTTTTTGCCGTATTTTTCCATTATATATTCCAGGCGGTGTTCCAGGGAAACCACATGATCATGGAGTACTCTTTTATCTGAATAGTTGACAATTTCACGCTCGGAAACAGGAGAATGGTTCTCGTATTCATCCAGGATTACATGCTGCCGTATAATATCCGCGACCTCTGGATATCCCAGATCTTCTAGAAGTTCACACCCGGTTTCAGAATGGATTTCCTTGGTGGTGAAACTTCTTGTTTTGGTAATGTCGTGAAGCAGGGCCGCGGATATGGCAAGGTTTTCATCCAACTCCGGGTTGATCCTTTTCAATTTCTGGCACAAAAACAATGCCACGTTGCAAACCATGACGGAGTGGTCCACAATATGATCCATCATTTTCATTTGTTTGATGATTTTAAAACATTCTTTTTGTGTGGGTACTTTCATTTAAAATACTTAGCCCGTAAATGCTTTGCTCAGAATTCGAAAAATATTAGTATTGAAGTTATACCCTTTACTGTTATTATAGAAAAGTTATTTTTGTAAAAAAAGGTTGGAGAATTTGAAGCATCTAATAAAGATTATATCAGGTGGTCAAACAGGCGCAGACAGGGCCGCTTTAGATACAGCCATTAAGTTTAATATTGATCATGGCGGTTGGATTCCCAAGACCAGGAAAGCAGAAGACGGCTTTGTCCCTTTAAAGTATAATTTAAAAGAAATGAATACCCAAGACTATAGGGAAAGAACTAGACAAAACATCATTGATTCACACGGCACCGTGGTCATATCCAGGGGTAAATTGACAGGCGGTTCCCTTCTGACCCACACCTTTGCCAAGGTGGTCGGTAAACCCAGTTGCCACATTGATATCTTAAACTGTGAGGAATTTGAAGCCGCCATTATTTTAAAATCTTTCATTTTAGAGAATCAAATATCTGTTTTAAATGTTGCTGGCCCAAGATTGAGTCATGATCCGGGAATTTACCAGGATGTCAAAATTATACTTGAAGCTATGTTATACATGCTCCTTCTTGAGTCTGAAGACCAGGGGTTCTTTCAAAACATCCGATTGCCTGAAAATATTTCCCAGGTAATACCGGCAAGTTTGAATGAAGCCGTTGACATACTGACAAAAGATCTGACATTAAAATTAAAAACATATATTGCCAGAATGGATATCGCCAATATCGGTATCCTGTATTTTTCAATACAGGATTATATTCGAAACCGACTGGGATTAGACTCACCCAATACTGAACTTATAAAAGAATGTGCACGTATCCTGGATGATGATACCTGCTCCCATGAAGATGCTATTATGGTAATTACCAAAGCGCTTAAAACTACCCTCCAAAAAGATCACCTGTTAAAGGTGATTAAATGATTCCGGTCCGGGACACCCAGCCATCTGAGTGTTTTCCGATTGTGACCTATACCATTATGGGGCTGAATCTTCTGGTATTTTTATTTCAGTTTTATTATGCCGGGTTCCAGAACGAACAATTTTATTTTATTTACGGCCTGGTACCGGCCAAATATACTATTCAAGAAATTTCAATGTATTTCCCTTTTTCCAATCAGGTCATATCCATTTTTACCTATATGTTTCTCCATGGTGGTTTTATCCATTTTATCGGCAATATGTGGACGCTTTATATATTTGGGGATAATGTTGAAGACCACCTGGGATCAATGCGGTATTTGGGCTTTTACATTCTTTGCGGTCTGATTTCAGGGCTTGCTCACTTTTTATTGAACCCTTTTTCCAAGATACCGACCATTGGAGCAAGCGGGGCGATTGCAGGGGTAATGGGCGCTTATTTTCTCCTCTATCCCAGGTCAAGGATTTTAACCATTATTCCAATTATCATTATTCCCTGGTTTTTGGAAATTCCAGCCTATATTTTTTTAGGAGTCTGGTTTTTGATCCAGTTTTTTAATGCAGCCATAATTGACACAGGGGCTTCCATTGCCTGGTGGGCACACATAGGTGGGTTCATTGCCGGTATTGTTCTTGTCCTGTTTCTTAAAAAATTACCCAAATCCAATACCAGTGAAAAACTAAGCCAATTAATCCGCAAAAAGAAAACCCCGAAAATTCAAACCATTGCAACACGATCACCAAATGAAAGCCCTCACGTATACGGCGCACTTGAGATTACTTCAAATGAGGCCGTAAAAGGTACCATTAAATTGATTTCCATTCCTTGGGGGTTTTATAAACCATTGTATAAAGTCAAGGTTCCTCCTGGTGTAAGACACGGAACAAAATTACGGCTGGCAGGGATGGGCAAGACAGTCCACGGCCAATTAAAAGGTGACATGTACTTGGATGTCCAAATCAAAAATGCTATTTAAAAAAATA
>JAAEMC010000095.1 GCA_024225895.1 Desulfobacteraceae bacterium
CAATTGGTAACCACGTTGGAGCTTATCAGGATCGAAAATATGGTTCGGGTTCCAGAATATTGGCAAGGCGCATTCCGGCTGACACTAAAAATCACGATTATTAAAAATAATGGGTAGCTTCATCAAGGCTTGTTTTTTGTGTCTGATATCAAATCGCCAAACTATATTTTTTCTTGTACAAGTTGGGCGACAGCCCCGTGGTTTTTTTGAAAATTCTGCTGAATGTGCTGCTGTCTCCATAGCCGACATGGTAGGTGATTTCATCAAAGGTTTTTTGCCCCTTTTCAAGAAGATTCTTTGCATTCTCAATTCTGACTCTTTGCAGATACCTTAAAGGGGAATCGCCGGTGGCATTTTTAAACCGCCGTTCAAATGTCCTTCTGCTCATCCTTGCTTTCTCGGCCAAAAGATCCACCCTGATTTCAGCATTGAAATTGCTTTCAAGAAAGTCCTGGACGTCTAATATCTCTTTATCCCCATGGGCTTTTTCAAACCTGAAAATCAAATACGGGGACTGGGATTTCCTGTCCATATCCATGAGCAGGGCCCTGGCTGTTTGAAAGGCAACCTCTTTTCCAAAATATTTTGCAACCAGGTATAATGCCAGATCCCCACCGGCATTTGCCCCGCCTGAGCAAAAAAGGTCTCCCTCATCGGTGATAAGTTTCTGAGGCGTTAAGTTTACCCGGGGATATAGCTGTTCAAATTGTTTTACAAATCCCCAATGGGTGGTCGCAGTCTTGCCGTTTAAAAGACCGGTTTGGGCCAGGATAAATGCCCCGGTGCAAAAACTTGCAATGTGGGTCCCATTTTCATGTGATTTTATAAGCCATGGAATCACTTCATCAAAATTTTGAAAGAGATCTGCCGGGGGGGTAATGATGATGGTGTCGCTGTCGTTTATGTCATAAATAGACGCGTCCGGTTTTATTGCAAGACCGTCCACTGTTGTTATCGGGTTGCCGTCAAGGCTAACGGTTTTGACGTCAAAAAAAGGCGTTGGTGCTTTTTCAAATATTAAGTTCCAGAAAACACCGGTGGCCAAAAAAACATCCAAGGGAATAGCCAGTGCTGATAATGGGACTTTGTCAGGTATAAAAAAAATAAGTTTTCTCATGGGTTTCTCCTTTGGCGCATTTCAACATTATTATGTCGTATATGCCACTTCCACAAAGAAATGACAATGATTATTATCAGGGCAGGATCAAGCGATGGCGATAACTAATTTAAAAAAGGAGAATGAAAATGCCGCTATTGGAAACAGTGAAACCTGAAGATGCCCAGGGAAAAGTAAAAGAAGCCTATGATTTTTTTAACGGGATGGCCGGGATGATTCCGTTACCGATTCAGATGGTCAGCACCAGCCCTGATTTGCTGTCCAATCTGATCGATACTGTTAAATACTATGTAAATGAATCCAACTTAAGTTTTTCTTTGCTGGCCCATATACGCCTTCTTGTAGCCAAGGAAGAGGATTATCCATATTGCCTGAACCTGAATCAGACAATTTTAAAAGATATGGGTGGATTGAGTCAGGAACAGGTTGATGCAGTCTTGGAAGATGAGGGCCAGGCATCTCTTGAAGAAAAGGAAGTTGAAATGCTTAAGTTTGTTATGAAAGTGGTCAAAGATCCTGCTATGTCCGAAATGTCGGATATTTCAAAGTTGAGGGAACTGGGCTGGACAGACAAAGATATTTATGAGGCAGTCTACGAAGGATTTCTCATGATCATCCGGGGGATGACTTTTAAGACCTTTAAAATGGGTGAATAGTCCTGCAATATCCAGGGTAATTCAATGATATGTTTTTTTGTGTTGCCTAAGAGCAAGTTTAGGGGCAGACCCTTTAGTCTGCCCCTTTTTTTTATTCAGTTTTTTCCATCTGTCTTGCCAGCATCAGGCTTTCGGCCTGGCACACGACTCTTTTATCTGATGTAAAACAGGTTCCGTAAAGGTTAATTAATGCTTTTTTTGGCCGGAAACGGACAATGGTGACTTTGGCGGTTATGGTTTCGCCGATATAGGCAGGTTCGGGAAAATGCAGCTTTTGCTTGAGCCAGTTCACTCCCCGTCCCGGCAGTCTGGTGCCCAGAAGGCTTGAGAACATCCCGCTTAAAAGAGGTCCCGGGATGATACAGCTGTCAAGCCCGATTCCTTTTGCAAATCCTGCATTTAAACATAAAGGATTGTGATCACCGGTCAGTGCAGCATATTTTTCAATATCGTCCTGTATGAACTGCCTGGTATTTGATACATGCTGGCCGATTTCCATATCTTTGTAGGTGGTTATGCCGGTTTTAAGCGGCTGGCACATGGCATTGTCCAGCCCCGGGAACACAGGCTTTTGCCCAGGCAAAAAGACAATGGTGTGCCCGGTGGCTCCGACACCCTGGGGGGAGATGCACTCGGTTTTTATTCTGGCATGCTGTTGATCTTTAAACACATCAAGGAGTTCGGCTTCAAATGCCACTTCCTGATCCGTATAAGTGCCTGTGGGAAACATCAGTTCCTGGCTGATTTGGATGGTACCCGGGCCGGGCATCTGTGTATTGAGAATCCGGGTAAGATTGGCATAAAGATGCATGCCGTGGGCAAGGGTCCTGCCGAAAACAGTGGTTTTGCAAAACTGGGGGTCTACATGGGTGGGATTATTGTCCTGGATGATATCGGCAAACCGGTTAAAATCCTCTTGCCTGAAAATTCTTTTCAATAGTGTTTTTGTTCCTGCTTCAAAATTCATGATTGTATGTTTGCCGTTTATCTTGCTTTTATCCATTCAACCACTTTCGGGGTGACTTCCAGACTGGAGCGTTTGCCCATGAACATGCTGATGTGGCCGGTATTGATTTCATGGTCTGTCACATCTTTTGATGCCACAGCCTTTGACAAGGGTCTGGCAGAAGAGGGCGGCACAATGTAATCCTTTGTACCGTAAACATTGAGTACAGGGCAGGTTACATTTTTCAGATCTATTCTCTGGCCTTCTATTTCCATTTTGTTCTGGATCAGCAGATTGTCCTGGAAAATGTCCTTGATATATTGGCGGAAGACTTCACCGGGCATATCAGGGGTGTCAAAGCTCCACTTTTCCATTCTCAAAAAGGTACTGATAAATTCCGGGTCATTTGACTTTTCAAAAAACTGGATGTACTTGTCTACCGACCCCACCGGCACCGCCAGCATGTACAATAGGTTTGAAAGCTGTCCGGGCAGGTTGCCCAGGGCCTGAAGCACTTTGTCCACATCCACCTTTCTGGCCCATAAAAAGAGAATACCGTCATCGATATCGGTTTGTACGGGAGCAGCAAAGGTGGCAAGATTTTTAATCTTTTCAGGATGCAGGGCCGTATATATCAGACCCATGGTTCCGCCCATGCAGATTCCCATCATATTGATCTGGTCGATCCCCTGCTCTTGCCGTATAAAATCGACTGCCTCATCCATATAATAATTGATATAATC
>JAAEMC010000096.1 GCA_024225895.1 Desulfobacteraceae bacterium
CAGGCTGAAACCGTAAACCATTAGCACCCGGCCGATGGTAGCCTGGGAAGCACCAAGACGGTTGAGATAAATGGGGGAAAAATAATTTAAAAAACCAACCGCGGCAATGGCGGCTGGAAGGCTGCTCAAAATAATCAAGCTCAACACAATCCTGTTCTTAAAAAATTGTGAAAAGACAGCCTTTCTTGGCAGGGCATCCACCTGTTCCAATCCCTGCTCTGTTTGAGGATGAATCATGGCCTGCCGCATGAAAATCAGCGAATATGCGATAATGCTGTATAAAATCAGGGCACCAATACAAAAGACCCACCGGTAACCAAATTTTTCAGCAAGAAGCGCTCCTGTGGCCCCACCGCAAATACTGCCCGCGTACAATCCAGCAATAAATTGCGCAAATGCCTGCGCCTTGGTCTTTTCATCGCTGAATGCTATGACAAATCCCTGGGAAGCCAGGAGAGTAAATCCATATCCGACTCCCACCACGGCACGGGAAGCAACAAAATGAATCACATTAGGCGCCAGAAAGGAATACAAAACACCGGTACCGGCCAAAAACAATCCCACAAGAAAAGGTTCATGCCATCCCCGGCGGTCATTCCAGAACCCGCATAAAAAAATCGCAATACCAACGAAAAAAAATTCAACAGATATTGGCAGCCCCATGATCGTATCCTTGGTAAAGCCTAAAAAGGGAGTATATAGCTTTTCCATGTGCAAGGGTATAAATGAAATGGAAATATCAATGCCAAAGAGAAATAAAAATGTCACAGGCCGTATCAGGCCGTAATGAATTGCCTTAGGCCCTTTTTCTTTAACCAAAGACTGACCAATAAAATAAAAAACAAAAATCAACAGTTCCACTAATAAAAGCAGGGATATGGCAACAACTGTAAGCGCATTCATAATCATATTAATCGCTTCTTTTGCCACTTGATCCTTGGAAATACTTACCAGGACACGACCGAAAACAGGTTCTGATTTTCCCTTAATAATATCCTGTCCTATAGTCCGGCCCGAAGTTAAATGCACGGCAAACAAA
>JAAEMC010000097.1 GCA_024225895.1 Desulfobacteraceae bacterium
GTTTAATTCTCTGTCAAGGCTTTTTTGAAAACCTTAAGCTATTGTTTGCAGATTCATCGGGGAATTTTTAAGTTCATTTCCGGCACAGGTCCAGGTGATCGCTAAAAATTTATCTTCATTGAGAATATTCTTTTTAGTTTGTGCCCATATATTCAGTTAGAATATACAATCTGGTTTGCAATAAAAATTGCACCAAGCCTTTAAAAAAAGCCTTGACATGGATTTGAGAAGTTGCATATTGTGAAATTTGTTTAAAGGAGGTAAACATATTGCAGAAGCATATTGCAGGCCAAATTTAAATCAAAGGACAAAAAGATGATCAGAGTCGGAAAACAAAATTTAATAACAGATGTCCCGGGAATAAAAGTAGGTAATTTTCATGACGAAAAAATCAGAACCGGTGTAACAGTGATTATACCGGAGGAACCTGCTATTGCTTCGGCAGATATTCGGGGCGGAGGGCCTGGAACCAGGGAGACGGATGCACTGAACTCGGATTGTCTGGTTGATGTTGTCCATGGGATAGTTATGAGCGGGGGATCTGCCTATGGATTGGATGCTGCCGGTGGCGTGATGGCATATTTGAGGGAGCATAAAATCGGCTTTATTCTGGGGGATGCAATCATCCCTATTGTTCCATCAGCTATTTTGTTTGACCTGTTAAACGGTGGAGATAAAGATTGGGCAGTTAAATCCCCATATTATGAGTTTGGATATAAGGCGGCTGAAAATGTCAGCACTGATTTTGACCTGGGGAATATTGGTGCCGGATATGGTGCCGTTACAGGTGGAATAAAAGGTGGCCTTGGAAGTGCCTCTTTTGTTTTTTCCGATGACGGGTCCGAGATAACCGTTGGAGCCATCGCAGCAGTTAACTCCATGGGATCTCTTACAATGCCGGGCAGCCCGACCATGTGGGCATTCCCATATGAGCAGGACAATGAACTGGGGAATCAGCCAATGCCTGAAAAAGATAGCAAGGCAGATCTGGATTATTCTTTTGAATTACCTACAGGCAAAAACACAACCTTGGTAACTGTTGCAACTGATGCGGCTTTAACCAAACCCCAGGCCAGGCGGGTTGCCATAATGGCCCAGGATGGTATGGCCCGCGCAATCCGACCGGTTCATTCTCCCTTTGACGGGGACAGTGTTTTTGTATTATCAACGGGTAAGTGTGAACTTTCTGATCCAGTGGTTGGTGTATCCCGATTGGGTATGCTGGCTGCGGATTGTGTGGCCCGGGCAATTGCCAGGGGGGGGTACCAGGCTCAGAGCCTGGGTGATTTTGACAGCTACCGTGATCGTTACGGCAGCTAAATTTTGATTCATCAAGGAGACGATATGAGCAGAATGAGAATGAAAACTATTGTTACATTAATCGTTCTAACACTGGGAATTACCATAAATGCATCATCTGTTATGGCCGGTAAGAGCAGTTTGAACCTGGGAATGGTATTGGAACCACCCCACCTTGATCCAACAGCGGGAGCAGCAGCAGCAATTGATGAAGTCGTATATGCCAATATATTTGAAGGCCTTACCCGTATTGATAAAACCGGGGCTGTAAAACCGGCCTTGGCCAGTAGCTGGACTGTCTCAGAAGATAAAAAAACCTACACATTTACTCTGAGAAAAGGCGTAAAATTTCATGATGGCGCATCATTCGAGGCCGGTGATGTAGTTTTTTCCCTGGACAGGGCACGGGCCAAAGACAGTGTTAATGCCCAGAAGGCATTGTTTAAACCGATTGAATCCGTTACCAGCAAAGATCCTAATACCGTAGTTGTGACACTGAGCCAGCCCACAGGCAGTTTTTTATTTAATATGGGTTGGGGGGATGCTGTTATCGTAGATGAAAAAAGTGCTGGAAAAAATAAAAGTCATCCAGTTGGTACGGGGCCTTTCAAGTTTTCTAAATGGGTAAAAGGTGACCGGATTGTCATGGCCAGGAACGAGGGCTATTGGGGAACAGCAGCTAAATTAAAAACCGCTACAATTAAAATCATCCCTGACCCGGCAGCGGCTGTTTCAGCAATGATGGCCGGTGATATAGATGCATTTGCCAATTTTCCTGCACCGGAAAGTCTCTCACAGTTTAAAAGCGATCCTCGGTTTAAGGTTGTCATCGGAAGTACTGAGGGAGAAACCATTCTTTCAACAAACAATGAGCGGGGACCGTTTAAAAAACTGAAAGTCCGCCAGGCTATTGCCCATGCCCTTGACCGCAAGGCCATTATTGATGGAGCCATGTTTGGTTACGGCACTCCCATAGGGACTCATTTTGCACCCCATCACCCTGCTTATGTCGACCTGATCAGCACCCATCCTTATGATTTGGACAAGGCAAAGAAACTTCTGGCCGAAGCAGGATATCCTGATGGATTCAAAGGCGTTATCAAACTGCCTCCTCCTCCTTATGCAAGACGCGGTGGTGAAATTGTAGCCTCCCAGCTGAGAAAAATCGGTATTGAACTTGAAATCATCCCTGTGGAATGGGCCCAGTGGCTGGATCAGGTGTTCAAAAAACGGGATTATGATTTGACTATTGTTTCACATACAGAACCAATGGATATCGGCATTTATGCCAGAAAAGATTATTACTTTGCCTATGACAGTCCTGAATTTCAGGGTTTGATGCAGAAACTTGCTGCAACAGTGAAAACCGATGCCCGGTATAAAATCCTGGGAGATGCTCAGAGATTGATTTCAAAGAATTGTGTCAACGGATTCATGTTCCAGCTTGCCAAACATGGTGTTTGGAATAAAAAAGTTCAGGGATTATGGGAAAACAGCCCGGTTCAGGCCAATGACCTGACCCAAGTCTACTGGGCAGATTAAATCCTTTATTTGATAAGCAATTATCGGCCATCTACTCTGATTGGTAGATGGCCGATAATGTTTGGTTGAAAATACACAAATGAGAATTTTTCTGGCAAAAAGAGTCTTTACTCTTGTTCTGACCCTGTTGGTGGCCACTTTGGTGGTATTTGTCGTTCTGGAAATTCTACCTGGTGATCCGGCAGCAGTGATGCTGGGAATCAATGCGGAAGCTGACACCCTGAATGCCCTCAGAGAAGAACTGGGCCTCAACCGGCCGGTTTTGATCCGTTATATCGATTGGGTGTCAGATCTTTTTACAGGTGATTTGGGAATCAGTTATACCTATGACGTGCCGGTATCTGAGTTGATTCTCAGCCGTATTACCGTAAGTTTTCCCCTGGCTTTACTGGCTATTACGCTCTCCACCCTCATCGCAATCCCTTTAGGCATCATTGCAGCCTCCAATCATAATAAACCAATGGACTTTCTGGTGATGAGTTTTTCCCAGATAGGTATTGCCATTCCCAATTTTTGGTTTGCCATGCTGCTGACAATATTGTTTTCTGTCACCTTAAGGATCTTGCCTGCAGGCGGGTTTGCCGGTTGGGATGCCGGAATAGGTCCTGTGTTAAAATCCCTTTTATTGCCGACTATTGCACTGGCATTGCCCCAATCAGCTATTCTTGCCAGGGTCACCCGTTCTGCATTGCTTGAAGTCTTAAAAGAGGATTTCATCCGCACAGCCAGGGCCAAGGGTGTAAATAATCAGGGCACATTATGGAAGCATGCATTGCGCAATGCCCTGATACCCGTTGTGACCATCATGGGACTTCAATTTTCATTTTTGCTGGCCGGGACCATTATTATTGAAAATGTGTTTTATCTGCCAGGAATCGGCCGGCTGATTTTCCAGGCTATCTCCCAAAGAGATTTGATTGTGGTAAAGAATCTTGTCATTTTACTGGCAGGGGCCGTTATTATGATCAATTTTGTGGTGGATGTGCTTTATGCCGTAATTGATCCCCGCCTGAGAGGGGATAAAGATGTTTAGAAAACTGGCTGAAGTATTCGGGCACGGGTTAAAAAATCGCAGTTTTGTTATTGGTGGGATAATTTCATTACTCTTTTTTCTGGTTGCATTTTTATCCTATTTTTGGACTCCCTATCCGGTTGAAGATATTAATATTGCTGAAAGATTGCTGAAACCCAGCACTAAATATCTATTGGGAACAGATCACTTTGGCCGGGATATTTTGTCCATGTTGATCAAGGGAGCCAGAAATTCGGTGATTGTCGCATTTGTTGCCATCGGCATCGGCCTTGGATGCGGCGTGCCTTTGGGATTGACGGCGGCAGCCAAAAAAGGGTGGGTTAATGAGCTGATCATGCGCTTCAACGATTTTACCTTTGCTTTTCCATCACTCATCTCCGCCATTATGATCACTGCCATTCTTGGTCCGGGATCGATCAACTCCATTATTGCAATTGGCATTTTTAATATTCCGGTCTTTGCCAGGGTGGCCCGAGGTGCTGCTTTAAGCATCTGGAAACGCGAATTTATTTTGGCAGCCAGAAGTGCTGGAAAGGGTCAGTTTAAGATATCGGTGGAGCATATCCTTCCCAATATCTCAAGCATGCTGATTGTCCAGGCCACCATTCAATTTGCCTTGGGGATTTTGGCAGAGGCGGGATTGAGTTACTTGGGACTCGGTACCCAGCCACCAATGCCCAGTTGGGGAAAAATGCTCAATGAAGCCCACACCTTTATGCATTTCGCACCTCAATTGGCTATCTATCCCGGGGCAGCCATAGCCTTAACCGTCATGGGACTGAATCTTTTTGGAGACGGCCTGCGGGATGTTCTTGACCCCAAATTAAGAAGAAGCAGGTAACCAAATGACTTTATTACAGGTAAAAGATCTTTCAGTAACCCTGATAACTGCCCAAGGCCCCCAGGAAGTGATCAGTAATATTAATTTTTCCATGGATGCTGGAGATAAATTGGGGATTGTGGGCGAATCCGGTTGCGGAAAATCCATAAGCGCCCTGGCGATGATGTCACTTTTACCCCCGGATTCCCAAACCAGCGGCAAAATTATTTTAGAAGACCAGGATATTTTGAGTTTAAATTCCACTCAGATCTGCAGCATCCGAGGGAATAGGATAGGGATGATATTTCAGGAACCCATGACCGCATTAAATCCTGTGAAAAAAATTGGCGCCCAGGTATCAGAAAGCATTGATCTGCACATGAACCTAAACCGGAAGCAGACCCTTGAACGGGTGACTGAGCTCATGGATAAGGTTGGGCTTGCCGTGAGCCGGTTTCCTTTGAACCTTTATCCCCACCAGCTTTCAGGCGGACAACGCCAAAGGGTGATGATCGCCATGGCCATTGCCTGTAATCCCAAGATATTGATTGCCGACGAACCAACCACTGCACTGGATGTAACGGTTCAAGAACAAATTTTGGATTTAATCAGGGATCTGGCCGACTCATCAGGGATGGCCCTGATAATGATCAGTCATGATCTAGGTGTTATTGCCCAGACAACACAAAATGTGATGGTCATGTATACCGGTAACATTGTGGAAATGGGACGCACTGTGGATGTGTTCCAAAATATGCTTCATCCCTATACCTACGGTCTTTTTTCTGCCATACCCCATGCCGGTTCTTCAGCACAAAAAAAAAGAAAAAGACTTAGCTGTATTCCGGGGCAGGTGCCGGAACTGCATTTAAGACCTCAGGGGTGTAATTTTGCCGACCGTTGTTCAAAAGTGTCCCACAAGTGCAAAGCAATCGAGCCTGCGGCCACGAAGATTTCAGATCAACACCAGGTGTGGTGTTATCATCCGCTAACCCAGGAAGATAAAAAATGAAGCAGCCATTGGTTAAAATTGAGGATGTTTACAAGGATTATCAGCTTCCCAAGAAATACCTGTTCCAAAAGGCGCCTTTTTTTCGAGCATTGCACGGCATTAATCTGGAACTGAATCAGGGAAGCAGTTTTGGCATTGTGGGAGAATCCGGTTGTGGGAAATCAACACTTGCCAGGATCGTCATGGCCCTTGATAATCCAACATCAGGGACGGTTTTTTTTGAAGGTCGGGATTTGTTTAATATACCTTCTGCCGAATTGAGGCACTTAAGGCGGAATTTTCAAATGGTTTTCCAGGATCCATATGGTTCACTAAATCCCAGAAAAAATATTCTGGGAATCGTTGCGGAACCTTTAGATACCTTAAAAGAAAGGCTGTCATTTGCTGAGAAGAAAGAACGCGTCAGTCAAATTCTGGTTGAAGTAGGTTTGAATGCTGCGGATACGGATAAATTCCCCCATGAATTTTCAGGGGGACAGCGTCAGCGGATTGCCATTGCAAGGGCATTGATCACCCGTCCTTCATTAATTGTGGCGGATGAGTCTGTCTCAGCCTTGGATGTATCGGTGCAGGCCCAGGTATTGAATTTGATGATGGATCTCCAGGATAAATATAATCTCACTTATATGTTTATCAGTCATGATTTAAGTGTGGTTGAATATGTAACAGACCATGTTGCCGTCATATATATGGGACAAATTGTTGAGCAGGGAACGACGAAATCATTGTTTCAAAATCCTCTTCATCCTTATACCCAGACACTTCTACGAGCAGTTCCTGATGTGAATCCTTTGAATAAAAGACGTGAGGTTAAGGAACGTATTCCGCAATTTGAAATGACCAGTAAAAGCTGTCCATTTCTGGACAGATGCATTAAAGCAACAAAAAACTGTGCGGATAATGCTCCAAAACTAGTTGAGAATATGGGCCATTGGGTGGCTTGTTTTAATCCTGATGTTGCATAAAAAACATATCCATTGTGAATGAATATGTTGAATTTTATCCAAATTGCGATCTGATTTTGTTTGATTAATCTGCAGTGGAGAGCATGGCATTTGATAACCGGTAGAAGCCTTTGAGGTTTTCCAGCCAGTAAACGTGGAAGATCACGTTGCCGCTGTTAAAGGACAGCACTTGCTGCCGCTTTGCAGATGCATAGATCAAATGGATTTTCCCGGTATCTTCAACCAGGTAAATCATGGCAGCATGGCCGTTTTTAAGCACAATGAGATCCCCGTTTTGAATATTGTTTTCATCCACCTCAACCACATTGCGCAAGAGGGCTTTCATGGTCAGATAGCTTTTGTAAACCAACCCTGCTTTTTGGGCGGCCATGTTGTATATGGCAAAGAAAAGGTGGGAATTGTCAGAGGAACCTGACTCCTGGGGATTTGCCCCCAGAGCATAAGGAATACCTATAAATTCTTTAGCGATGTCTGGAATATTTTTTAAAAAGACCGCTGTTTGCTCCTCTATGGAAGTGTTTTCTTGCCCGGTGGATTCTTTTGTTTTTTCAAATGTTGCCCCCCAGACAGAAGCAGAACCGAACAAGATGAATAAAATGATGGATACAGTTTTTTTCATTAGACGTCCTTTTTTCCTCAAATGAGTCAAGTACCTGAATTTATTCCGGCTGCAGGCTAAAATATAGAAAAA
>JAAEMC010000098.1 GCA_024225895.1 Desulfobacteraceae bacterium
CGTCTGCCCAATGGCGTATTCAACCCTTACACAGGTATCAAAACGAATCTGCTCTTTTTCACTAGGGGAAAACCCACTGAAACCATATGGTTCTACGATCATCCTTATCCAAAGGGTTATAAAAGCTACTCCAAAACCAAGCCTTTACGCTTGGAGGAGTTTGAACTTGAAAAGGTATGGTGGGGAAAGGAAGAAGATGATTTTTCAGATCGGGTTGAAAATGAGTTTGCCTGGAAGATCGATTTTAAAATCCGCAAGGAGGATGCTGAAACCAAGGCCGGGCTCCATTGGGACAAGGCGGAAGCGCTGAACAACGAAGCTTCTGATCTTGAAATCCGCATCAAGGAATTGCGGGGTTCTATCAAAGGAACAAATGGGAAGGCTCTGCGTAAAAAGGTGGATAAAGAGATCGAAGAACTTCGTCAGCAGGGGGAAAAGCTCAAGTTGAAAGCCAAGGATGAACAGGCCGCAGGAGACAGGATTTACTGGCCCATTTACAATCTGGATATCAAAAATCCCAACTCACCAGAGGCGGAAATCCATGATCCTGATGAACTTCTGGCCAAATATAAAAAACTGCTGCTTGATATCGAAGTTACGGAAAATCTTCTGAAGGATGAACTGGCTTCGGCGTTGTCGCACCATTTTGAGAATGAGGTGGATGCCTAATGGATGTTAGAACGTTTTTAGAGGAATTTGGGCATATTGCCAATGCTCCGGAGGGTGTGCAATGCTTAAGAGATATGGTTTACAATCTTGCAATAACAGGTGATTTAACTCGAAAAAATATAGATGATGGTCATGCTCAGGATTTAATCAATACTATTGCTTTAACAAAAGA
>JAAEMC010000099.1 GCA_024225895.1 Desulfobacteraceae bacterium
ATTGAGCCATGGTTTTATCTGCAGGGCTCATTTTGGGTGTGGCTGAATCTACTTCGCCTCTTCCGGCACAGGCTTTATAAACTTTACGATAGGTGTATTTGCCTTTTCTTTTGTTGCCGTCGGGCCCGCCATCGCTGGCAAAAGCTGCTGAGAGGGTAACCAGTACAAATAGTGCAAGAATTAGTGAGATAATACTTTTTTTCAACATGGGTTTCTCCTTGAGTCAACACATAGAGTTCTCGTTTTAATTTGGTTTTTTGATTTCATAAGTGCCATTGCTCTTAAAGTCGATTTGAGCCTCTACATAGTAAACATTCTTTAAAGATGGTTTAATGTCCTGGACCA
The DNA here is from genome assembly GCA_024225895.1 of Desulfobacteraceae bacterium. GTDB lineage: Bacteria > Desulfobacterota > Desulfobacteria > Desulfobacterales > Desulfobacteraceae > JAAEMC01. Next base: position 346 of record JAAEMC010000099.1, read on the forward strand.
TGTAAAAGGCTTCACCACTTCTGGCTCCTGTGGAGCATACAAATACAATGGGTTTATCTGCATTAAATTTTTTAATTTCAGGTTCGAGCTTTTCCACCGGGATGTTTTCAGCGGTATTAAAAGAGCCTTTGGCAAATTCATCTGCGTCCCTGACATCGATCAGGTGAATGGATTCAGGATGTTTGGCAATGATTTTTTTAAACCGTTCAAGATCGATGGATCCCTCTGCTTCACCGGCTTTAACCTGGACAGTCTGCCCGGATGCACCAAAATTCTTTTTCCATTCCGGGTATCCCTTTGCAAATACTGCGACATCGGTGTAGCCCATTTCAATGGCTTTTGCTGCGGATTTATGACTCAGTTTGCATTTAAGACCACCACAGTAAAAAATTACAGGGGTGTTCAGGTCTCTGGGAAGCTTTCCTTTTAAATCGTTAAATTGTGAAAAGGGGATATTGACAGCAGTGGGGATATGGCCTTTGACAAATTTGGTTTTCTGGGGCCGGGCATCCACGATAAGTGTCTTGTTCTCAGCGATTTTGGCAGCAACATATTCAGCAGTGACCGAGGCATAGTTGCCTTTTTGCTTGAGCCTCTCCGGGAAGCCTTTGGCAAATACCTTTACATTTTTATAACCTAATTTTTGGGCTTTTTTGGCTGATTTATGGCTTAACTTGCATTTAAGGCCTCCGCAATAATAGATCAGTAAAGTATTTTTATCCTTAGGCAGAAGGTTTTTCTTTTTATCAAATTTAGAAAAAGGAATGCTCACTGCACCCGGGATGTGGCCTTTGGTGTATTTGGGTTTATAGGGCCGGGCATCAATGATCATTACAGAAGTTGCCATGGGAACGGACACATGGTTCTTAACAAAAGCGGCATCCACGATATCCTCAAACATCCATGAGGTATCTTCTACTTTTTGGGTGGTCTGTGTGCCAGTTGTGGTGCATCCGGCAACTAATAATAAGGCCATGATAAACAAACCAATAATCTTTTTCATGTAAGATGGTTTCATTTGTGTCTCCTTTTATATTTTATGGGCTTTCACGGTTAACACTATTTTCCGACTATCTTTAGAGCAATGAGTATGCCAGTAAAAAAGCAAAAGGCATCTCGTTTTGTAATCTATTGTTTTTATAAGAAATTATTGTTTTTATGCATAATAATACAATGGATTTAGGGGATGGATATTGAAAATATGTTAACTATGTGTTAATTAAATGCTTAACATTGTTAACTATGTTAAGGGGTGCTAAATGAAAATAGGGAAACATTGGCGTAAAATCATCGATTCTGTTCAGGATGGTATCATTATCGTAGATGCAAAGGGCACGTTTATCGTGGCCAATCATTCAGCACAATTAATCACAGGATACACTGAAGCCCAACTGGAAGGCCAGTCCTGCAGGCTGTTGAACTGTACTGGATGTAAAATTGTTGGAAAGGGCAGGGGCAAAAACTGGTGCGCACTTTTTTCGCGGGGCATTATCCGGGAGAAAAAATGTCTGATCACCAACAGCAAAAACAGGACCATCCCCATTATTAAAAGCGCCACTGTCCTATTTGACGATGATGGAAACATCTCTGGTGCCGTAGAGACATTAAAGGATATTTCTGAAAATATTCATTATATAAATGAACTGGAATCCATTAAGCGGATGTATCACATTGATGACGGTTTCCATGGTATTATCGGCAGGACGCCTGTGATGCAGAATCTATATGAGCTTATTGAAAATGTATCCTCTTTGGACACACCAGTGATGATTTTAGGAGAAAGCGGGACCGGAAAAGAGATGGTGGCAAAGGCTTTACATGAAACAGGATCCAGAGCGCAAAAACCATTTGTAAAGGTCAATTGTGCTGCACTAAGCGAGAGTATTCTTGAAAGTGAGCTGTTCGGTCATGTTAAAGGGGCGTTTACCGGGGCCGATCACAACCGGATAGGACGCTTTGAGGCTGCACACAATGGCACTATTTTCCTGGATGAAATCGGTGATATCCCTTTATCCGTACAGGTTAAGCTCTTAAGGGTCCTGGAGGAAAAGATGATCCAGAGGGTGGGGGAGAACAAATCCATTCCCATTGATGTCAGGATAATTACCGCCACAAACAAAAACCTTGAAAAGTTGATCCAGGAGGGCATC
>JAAEMC010000100.1 GCA_024225895.1 Desulfobacteraceae bacterium
TTGAGCCGTCCAATGGATTTCTCATTGGAAAAAAATAATCGTGCCTGATGGGCCAAATAAGCATATGAGCCTAACACGCAAAACAATACAATGGTGATCACCAGGCAAACAATACAGATATCCGCTTTGGTTAAAGCCGGTAAATCCAGAAATGTGGGAAGAAATCCGCAATAAAATAGAATCACCTTGGGATTGGACAGGGTAATCAACAGGCCGCTTAAAAAATGACCATAAGGCGTATGTTTGCCAGGACTGCTTTCTTGGGCAGGCACTGGTTTGGACAACCAGATCTTTACACCTAAAAAAAGAAGATAAGCCGCGCCTATGATTTTAACCAGCATAAAAAAACCGCCCAAAGCCTGTGCGATCATGGACAAGCCCCAGATGGCAAAAAGCAGAAAAATAATATCACCTGTGACAATGCCTGCAATCACCCCGAGGGCTGGGATGAACCCTGAGGCAAGCGCCCTTGAAACAGTGGCGAACACACCGGGGCCCGGCGTGGCTGCAAGGATAAACATGGCAATGCTAAGACTGAAAACAGATAAAACCGTCATTTTAAAACCCCGTCAATTAAACAAGTTAAAAAGAGCATAATTGGAACAAAATATATTTATGATACCTGTTATATAATATATGATAAAATACTGCAAAAAAATGGCCTTTTCATGGTTTTTGCGGCAATTTGATTAAAAATTTAAGGAGTGTTGTTATATGGGCAATAAATTTGAAGGCGCCCTTGACCGGATCGGGAAAAGAATTCTTCAGGAACTTGTCAAAAATGCCAGATCCACTTTCAGCGAAATCGGCAGAAAGGTTGGCTTGTCTTCACCCGCGGTAGCAGAGCGGGTCTACAAAATGGAAGAAGCCGGAATCATTTGCGGATATCATGCCCGCATTGATCCTGATACTATTGGACGCAATGTTTTTGCCTTTGTTACCCTGACAACGCAATCCAATAAATATCCCAAAATATTCGAATTTGCCTCTAAGACAAAAGAAGTCCTGGAATGTCACCATATCAGCGGTGAGGACTCTTTAATTTTTAAAGTGGGTGTGGGTTCAATATCCCATCTGGATAAACTGGTTGAAAAATTAAATGCCTATGGAGAGACCAAAACAGCCATTGTGTTATCATCTCCGGTACAAGAACGAACAATAGAGATTATTTAACCCGGCAGTATCGAAAGATTACTTTTAAAACTATCTTAAAAAAAGATTTTTCACCCGTTTAAAGGAGTACGGATCAAATGACATTTCAAAGGCTCACCTATTCCATTCCCTGGAACCTGTTTTTAATCACACTGGGCAGCATTATTTTCAGCATTGGTTTAAAGGCCATTGTGATTCCGCACGGCATGATCACGGGCGGTTTTTCCGGTGCCGGCATCCTGATTTATTATTATACAAACCTTCTGACGCCGGGCACCTGGTACATGATCATCAACATCCCGGTTTTTATTTTGGGCTGGAAATTTATCTCCAGGCGATTTTTTCTTTACAGCCTTTATGGGGCGGTTATGCTGACGATTTTCATTGATTTGATCAACTTTACAATAGCGGTAAATGACAATATATTGGCTGTCCTTGCCGGCGGAACCATCATGGGAGCCGGGGCAGGAATAACTTTCAGGTCCCTGGGTTCGGCCGGCGGTAATGACATTATTTCAGTGATGCTGAATCAGAAATTCGGAATCCGTATAGGGACCTATACTTTTTTGTTTAACCTGGTGCTCTTTGTCTTTAGTTTCGGGTCATTGAACACGGATCTTGTTCTCTATTCCATGGCCATGAGCTTTATCACCTCACAGGTAGTGGATTACTTCATGATGATGTTCAACCAGCGAAAAATGATCATTGTGATCAGCGAAAAATCAAAGACAATTGCGGATGAAGTCATCCACAAGATGAAACGAGGTGTAACCTTTTTAAAAGGAGAAGGCGCTTACACAGGTAAAGAAAAAAATGTGCTTTTAACTGTGGTTAATACCTTTCAGATAAAGCGGATTGAAGAAATCGCATATCAAATTGATCCAGATGCATTCCTCATCGTTGAAAACACATTTAATGTATTGGGCAAAGGATTCTCAAAGCGTAAAATTTACTGAATTCCTTAAAAAAAGCAGCTTCCGGCATGGGATGTAAAAATTCTTTACTGTAAATGGCAAAGTGGCCTATTGTTATTAGCAATTTCTTTACGGCATTCAAAAAAGATCGCGAGTTGTCGCACCAGCTAACCGGCCTGACGGGTATGGCTGTCAATTTATCTGAAAAACTCCATTTAAGGGCCAGTTGTGCCTTGATCTTTTTTCAGGATTTGTGGTAATTTGTATTATCCGGTATATCACTATTTCAAGCAACCTTTGACCGATATTTTACACCTGTCTGTATTTCGCATTTAAATTTAAGACTTCAAAATAAACCAGATCATTTTTAATATGGATAAAGGAAAAAAATGATGAAAACTTGCGATGTAAAACAAAATGCATTTATGGTTATAGTTTGGATAATGGGTTTGTTTCTTCTTTTTACTAGCTTCAACCCTGTTGCCAATGCTGCTTCCTATTATGTCTCCGCCAGTGGAAACGACGACAATGCAGGGTCAAGGTCTAATCCATGGAAGACCATTCAGTATGCCGCAGACTCGGTATCTGCCGGTGATACCGTCTATATCAGATCCGGCACCTATCGTGAAAGGGTTACACTTTCAACTTCCGGCAGTTCCGGCAAATATATTACCTTTACTGCCTATGGCAATGAAACCGTAAATATTGACGGCAGCAATATTACGCTGCCCCAATCCTGGGGCGGTCTTTTTGATATCTCTGATGTCAGTTATATTATCGTATCAAAATTGCGAATAAAAAATGCCGGACCGTACAACAACAGTGCCGGTATTCTGGTGGATAACGGAAGCTATATCACGTTACAAAACAATTATATTTACAATACTGTATCTTCCGGGATAGGCGCCTGGAACAGCAGCAACATTACAATTGACAACAATGAAGTTGTACTTGCCTGCAATGACGGTGAACAAGAATGCATCACTGTTGCCGGTACTACCACCTTTGTCATCAAAAACAATACTGTGCACGACTCAGGTCCCGGAACCAACGGCGGTGAAGGAATTGATGCAAAAGACGGGTCTTCCAACGGCAGTATTTATAGCAACACCATATATGATATAAACCGTCTTGGAATCTATGTGGATTCCTGGGATAAGAACACAAAAGAGATTAATATTTACCAGAATACGGTCTATGACTGCAAAGGAGACGGATTTACTGTTGCCGCGGAATCCGGCGGTCTGCTGGAAGATATTACCATATACAATAATGTGGCTTATGGTAATTCCGACTGCGGCATTTCCATCAGCAGGAACGGCGGATCTTCCTACAGCCATCCAATGGATACTATCAAGGTGATAAACAACACCTTTTACAACAATGGCAGCGGCACCTGGGGCGGTGGTATTTACATTGACAACCCCGAGGCCCAGGGCGTGGTGATTAAAAACAACATTGTCAGCCAGAATCTCTCCTTTCAAATTGCCGCAGAAAGTGATGTCTCTTCCCAGAATTATTCAGTGTCCTACAACCTGGTTGAGGGTTACAGAAACTACAGCGGCGAAGTCTATGGAACAAATTATATTGATACCTCACCGCAGTTTACCAGCACAAGCACACCGGATTTTCATTTACTGGCCACATCCCCTGCCATAGATCAGGCAACCTCAACGGATGCCCCTTCCACAGACTATGACGGCACTGCCCGTCCCCAGCCCGATCAGAGCTCCGGGTATGATATGGGAGCTTATGAATACTCCCTTTGTTACGGAACACCGTCCGCTGCAACCATCACATCTCCCAGCGGTACCATCCAGGACACGACTCCAACCTTCATATGGGCTGAAGACACATGCATTACCTGGTATATGCTGTACATCTGGGATTCCGGGCATAATCAAGTGCTGTCGCAATGGTATGAAGCTTCTAGTATCTGTGATTCAGGAAGCTGCAGTGTAACCCTCTCAAACCACCTTTCCAACGAAAGTCACGAATGGTTTGTAAAATCCTGGAACAATTACGGCAGTACCTGGACCAGTGGGACCAGTTTTACGGTGGATATTGACGACCTGCTGCCGTCAAAAATCACTCTGGTATCACCTTCCGGAAGTACGACAGGCACATCGCCGGTATTCACATGGATCGAAGACACCAATGCTACATGGTATAAAATTTATATCAGTCATACAGATGCGGGAGGCAAGTTTGTCCAGTGGTATGAGATTGAAGATAATTACGCCTCATATCCTGAAGCAGCCTGTAGCGGAGGCCAGTGTACGGTTACCGTCAGTGAAGCAATGGAAGCAGGATCGCATACCTGGTATATGCTGGGCTGGAATGAATATGGAAACGGCCAATGGAGTAGTGCCATGACATTCAGCATCGCAGAATAATCAATACGATTCACCAGAACATTGCTTTTTTTGAAATATTAATTGAAAATTAAAAAGATTTACCAAATGAACAGGCCGGATATGTACAGGTAGTGCAATCCCGGCATAGCCCCCCATGGGCAAGCATTGCCATGTCCCTGTCATCCGGTTTTTCTCCGGCAAGAAGCCGTGGTAAAACAAGATCAAAGACTGTGATTTCGTGATAAAGACCACAGGCTGGAATACCGACAATGGGGATATCTGCCTTATATGCCAGCTGAAACATTGCACCGGGCAAAACCGCGGCACTGTAAAAAAGCTCATCCACACCGGCATCTTTAATAGCAAAACGGGTCACATCATCCGGGTCTACGGACATTCCGCCCGTGGTAATGATGATATCTGTTTCTTTTTTTAAGTAATCTTTCAATCTATCCCGAATCATTCCACGGTCATCCGGCAGAATGGTGCATTCGACCAGTTCAGATCCATAGGAATCCATTTTTTTTTGGACAATTGGTTCAAACTTATCTTGAATCAAGCCGTTAAAGACTTCGCCTCCTGTTACAATCAGCCTTGCTTTGGCTTTTTTGTACTTTTTCACTTCAAATACCGGCGCGTTTGAGGCGGCAGTATGAACCGCTTTGTCCAGAACAGATCTATCAATGACCAAGGGTATGGCTCTTGTCCCTGCCAGTTTAGTCCCTTTTTTTACCGGTGTATTGGTATGGATGGAAGCACACATGACATCCGGGATCATATTAAATTCAATCAGTGCATCCACATTAATTTTTAAAAGCCCGTCATGGGCAGCCAGAAGTTCGAGTTTCCCTTCTTTTGGTTTATCCTTGTAAATAATTCCATTTCCGGCCAGCGCTTTTACCAATTCAAAAACAGCTTGATCTTCATGGATTTTTGTCTCGTCCAGATCCAGAATATATAAATGGCGTTTTCCCAGCTTCATTAAATGACAGATATCTTTTTCATTGACCGTATATCCTTTTGGGAATGCCACTCCCTTGAATTCATCTTTTCTGATTTCAGTAATATCGTGGGCAAGGGGCAACCCTACTGATTCTTCAACCCTGATTTTTTTATATGCAAAATTATGTTTGGGCATGCATGCTCCGCTATCATTGATAGTTTAATGTGAGTTGCCATGGGTTTCTTCATATCTTTTCTCGATGATCAAAGCCGGCTTTAACAGGACGGTTACAATAAAGGCACCCAAGCCCACAACACCTGCAGTAATAAGCAGTTCTACATTACTGGGGGCATAGCTGATGATCTCTCCCATGGGGGATGGAACCAGTCCGGGCACGATCAGGCCGATCCCTTTTTCGATCCAGATACCTATAATCAATAAAACCAAAGCAGGCATAAGAAAAATCTGGTTTCCCTTAAACGGTTTAAAGGCCAAAATAAGTGTTCCCAAAAGATTAATGGATATGGCTGTCCAGATCCAGGGGACAAGAGAATCATGCCCGTTGAGCCCGAAAAATAAGTACATGGCCGATTGGCTGTGATGGGTGGGAAAGTAAAATTCTTTAAAAATTTCAGAGAACAACATCAGCAGGTTAATGACAGCAGCCGATACAATAATGATTCTGAGCTTGTTGAAAATTTTATCTTCTATCTTATAATCTGTTGCCGAATTCACAATATGAAGAACCAGTGATATGATCGCGGGTCCGGCAGCAAAGGCGGAAGCCAGAAATCTCGGTCCCATGAGCGGATTGTTCCAAAAAGGTCTTGCCGGAAGCCCTTGATATAAAAATGCAGTGATCATATGGATTGCCACTGCCCAGCCAATGGAAATAAAAATAAAGGGTTTGTAAAATTTACCCACAGGTTCCCTGCCATGATAATGACAATATACGATATAAGCCGGAACCAGTGCGTTTAATGCCAAATACCCATTGAGAACGAGGATATCCCAGGAGAGCAGTGAAGAAGGAAAATTCAAATGACCGATACCCGGAATCAAGTGCCAGAATTGCAAAGGACGGCCTAAATCCACAAAAACAAAGGTCATACACATGACCAGTGCGCCAACTGCTACAACTTCCCCGATGATGACCACTTTGTGCAAATCTTTATCGTTGAAGATATATGAAGGCAGAATCAGCATGACAGCAGCGGCTGCCACACCAACAAGAAATGTGAAATTGGAAATATAAAATCCCCAGGAGACAATATTGGACATATTGGTGGCGGACAATCCCAGTTTAAACTGAATGAAATATCCGTAAACACCCGCCATCATTAAGCACACAAGGATGCACAAATAAATTTGATACCCTATGGAACCTGATATGTTCCATATAAAAGTATCTCTAACAAATGAAAATAAATCTTTTAAAGCTGTATTCTTTTTCATATATTGGTCCTTGGCCGTATTAATCTATAAAATACCAGAATTTGGGATCTGTACCCAGATCTTCCTTAAGCCTGTATACCTTTTTATTGTCAAGAACGAATCTGATTTCACTATCCGGATCCAGGAGATTGCCGAAAACTCTGGCACCGGTTGGACAGGCTTCTACACATGCAGTCACCTTGCCTTTCCGGCTTCTTTGAATACAGAAAGTACACTTTTCCATCATCCCCCTGACCCGCCTCCTGTTCCCAAGATAGTGCTGCTTTTTTGTTATCTTTTCTTTGGGAACCTGGGGTTGATTCCAGTTGAAGCGCCGCCCCCAATAAGGACAGGCGGCCATGCAATACCGGCACCCGATACACCAGTCATAATCAACAACAACAAGCCCGTCAGGTTCTTTCCAGGTTGCTTTGGTCGGGCACGCTTTTACACAAGGGGGGTTGTTACATTGGAAACATTGAACACCCATATAAAAATGGCCCTCTTTGGGTACCATATGAAAATACTTTCCATCTCCCTGGTCCGGGGACATCTGGCCGTGTTCCATCTCAAAAATTCTAATATATTGCGTATTTGATGCGCGGTCCAGATTGTTCTCCTTGACACATGCCTTGACACATTCCATATACCCTTCACACCGGGTGACATTAAACGCGTATCCATAAAGGACATTTTCCTGGGGACCTGTGGAATCAATATCTATATCGACATCCTGCTTCAGCTTGGCAATTCTTTCCAGCCGCGCAATGGTTTCATCCCTCTCTGTTTGCGTCATCAGGCGGTAATGCTTTTTAAAATATTCTTGAAACTCCAGGGCAATTGCCTCTGAACTGCCCAATAGCCCTTTGCCTTTACATCCGGTGGTCAGGGCTGCGCTGCCGGCAATGGCAGTGGATGCCGCTCCCTTGAGAAAGGTTCTGCGGTTCATTTTTTTCTTTTTTTCAGAATCCATAAAGTCATCCTATTTAATTAAGCGGAACAGAATAAGTTGCAGGCCATCTTTTCTTAAACCGGGGCGAATGTGGATCATGACATGAAGTGCAGTTTTCCACTACACGTTCACCAGCCCAGTAGGTCACACGCTTTCCATGGGCGCCGCCAATCCAGTCTTTTTTCTGCCTGAAATGGCACTGGCCGCACATATCATAGACATGATCAAAATCGATCTTGCTCCCTTTGGATGTAGTAAGAAAATCCCTGTTGTCTTGATTGTGACACGTATTACAGGCAAGCGGGCTATCTTTATCGCCATGGACCACTTTGATATCTGCATGGGATATGTCAGCGGCATTCTGAATTAAAACTTTTTTGTTATTATGGCAGGAGCTGCACTTATATCGCTTCATCTCACTTTTCCGGGATATCGTGTAAAAGGTGCCGCCCTGATATTGCACATTTGCTTTTACAGCATTTTTCGGAATCGGTATGGCAGTATCAACCTGTTTTGTCTTGTCAACTTTAAGTGTAGCTTTTTTTATTCTGGATATGACACCTTCCTGGCTTGAAAAACACGTGTATGCGAAAAAAATGATCAGCAAACCCGGAAGAATATAATAAAGACATTTTGTAAATTTAGAAGTATTCATACCACCTCTTTTCTATTATTCCATGGGTTTTCTGATAAACAGCGCATTTATTTCTGCCGGCACATGACATTGACGGCAGTTTCCCCTCATCGGATGTTCCACTCTTATGGGGACAACGGTTCCCGGCCCCACATGGCAGGCAATGCAGTTTTCTCTCATTTGAAGCGGATGGGCTATGGGAGGCGGTGATCCAGGTAGCGCGGATCTTCCCAGCTTTGGCGGCAGGACACTGACCCAGTCAATACCCTTGAACAGCGCTACATCTTGCGTCTTCATATGGCATTGCTGGCAAGAGGTATGTTGGGGATGGGGTGTCACAGGGGTGAACCTGTTCATTTCCTGGACAAATCCGCCTCTTTCATGACAGGAAAGGCATGCAAATTCGTCTCCTTTTTTATCTGTCATGTCATGGGGAATACCTGATGGAGACCCTGGATACTGCCGAAGTGAATAATAGTAATTCAGGGTTCTGTTAGTAGACGTTCCCTCCATATAGGCCGGTGTTGTCTGATTATATGTGCCGTAAAGCTGTTTGGCATTATGGTCAAAATCAGAAACCTGTGGCTTATTTGTTTGTGCAACCGCTTCTTTTATCGGCACTGAAAAAGCTTTAAAAAGAATTATCGGTAAAACAAGGACACTTAAAATTGCAAAAAAGATGAACAATTTACCAATTTTTTTGTCTGGTTTTTGATCTGGTTTTCCCATTAGACTTTCTCCAGTTTTACCGCGCATTTTTTATAATCCGGCTGTTTGGAAATCGGGCAAAAAGCATCCAGCGTAACTTCATTGATCAGATAGCTTTCATCAAAGAAAGGAACAAAAACCATCCCGGCCGGCGGATTTCCCCGGCCATTGATGTTGGCTTTCATTACCAGCGATCCCCGCCTGGAAGTTATTTTTACCTTGCTGCCGTTCACAACACCCAATGATTTGGCATCCTCTGGATTGATTTCCACATAGGATTCAGGCACAGCCTTGTGGAGGATTGGAACCCTTCTGGTCATGGACCCGGTATGCCAGTGCTCAAGGACTCTGCCTGTATTCAGCCAGAACGGATATTCTCTATCAGGGGATTCTGCAGCCGGTTCATAGGGACGCAACCAGATCCAGGCTTTATGATCGGGTTTGCCGTAAAAATCAAAACTGTCTCCTTCACATGCCGGATCATATTTGGCATTGTATCTCCACCGGGTTTCCTTGCCGTCAACAAAAGGCCATTGAACACCGGAACGCGCCTTTAAGACTTTATACGGAGCCATCCTATGTTTTGGATTGTCATGAAATCTGGTATATTCATTCCAGATATCTTCAATATAGGTATCCTGGCTCCAGGGAAATTGCTTTTCAAACCCAAGACGTTTTGCCACCTGGATCAATTGCCAGGTATTACACATGGCCTCTCCCGGTTTGGGTACCAGTTGTTCGTTATGCTGGGTTCTTCTTTCAGAGTTACCAAAAAAACCTTCGCGTTCCACCCAGAGGGCTGAAGGCAAAATAACGTCTGCAACGTCCGAGGTCGGTGTGGGATAAATTTCAGAAACAACAATAAAGCGGCCTTCTTTTTTTGCACCGTCACGATATCGTTTGAGTTTGGGCATGGTGACCATGGGATTGGTGACCTGGATCCACATAAAATTGATGTCCCCGCGATCCAGGGCTCTGAACATTTCTACGGTATGATAGGTTGGCTTGGGATCAATATTACTTTCCGGCACCCCCCAGATCTGAGCAGCCTTTTTTCTTGCTTTCTCTTTCATTACAACGCCATAGGGCAGCTTGTGGGTCAATGTACCCACTTCCCTTACCGTGCCGCACGCGCTGGGTTGTCCTGTTAATGAAAAGGGGCTGTTGCCCGGTGTTGAAATCTTGCCGGTAAGCAGATGAATATTATAGACAAGATTGTTCATCCAGGTACCCCGGGTGTGCTGATTCATTCCCATTGTCCAGAAGGAGGTAACCTTATTATCCGGATTGCCGTAAAGAGCAGCCAGGTATTTTATATCTTCGGCAGGAACACCTGAAATTTTTTCAGCATTTTCAGGGGTATAATCTTTGAGGAATGCTTTATATTCTTCAAAATTAACTTCCTGACCTTTATCCTTGAACTTGAAATGATCCTTTGTACCATACCCGATGTTGGTTTTGCCTTGATGAAATGACACATGCTTATTAACAAAATCTTTGTTTACCCAGTTATTTTTAATGATTTCATGGCAGATGGCATTGGCAAGGGCAAGATCAGACTGGGGGTTAAACATGAATGATTTGTCTGCGGCCTCGCTGGAACGGGTCTGCCGGGTGGTCAAATCAATGATTTTCACGTGGGTCTTGGATTTTCGATTGGCCAGCATCCTGGAAAATAGGACCGGGTGCATTTCAGCCATGTTATTTCCCCAGGTGACAAAAACATCTGCATTGTCAATGTCCTCATAGCATCCCATGGGTTCATCCAGGCCAAAGGAAGTCAGGCATCCGGTTACAGCGCTTGCCATACAAAGCCTGGCATTGGCTTCAACATTGTTTGTGCCGATGCAGCCTTTAAATAATTTGGATGCAGCATAGCCATCCGGGATGGACCATTGGCCGGATCCATAGATGGAAACCGAATCCTTGCCTGTCTTTTGAATGGATTCTTTCATTTTAGAGGCAACCAGATCCAATGCTTTTTCAATGGGAGTGGCTACCATCTTCCCGCTTTTCCTTACATAGGCTGTCGTAAACCTGTCTTTACCATATAAAATTTGAACGGAATGATATCCTTTAACACAGCAAAGCCCTTTGTTAACAGAACAATTAGGATCGCCCTTTACCGCCACCGCCCTTTTGCCGGAAACACCGACCAGAAGACCGCATCCGGTTCCGCAAAAACGACAGGGAGTTTTATTCCATACAATGGAATCGGTTGTAAGGTCTGTGGGTTTCCAGTCTGCAAAACTGATTCCAGGAAACATGGTTGTGGCAGCTACTGCTGCGCTTTTCAAGGCCATGGCCCGGATAAAATCTCTTCTGGTAATCGTCATACACCACTCCTTTTGTTAGTAATATATATGATTTTTAATTAATCTGTGTGCCCAAAGGTCATGCTCAAGGATTGCAAGGAGGCCAATCCTTTAATAGTGTTGATCAATTCTTTGTTGGTTTCTTCATCAGGTGTATCTGTCAATAGGATTAAGACTTCCTCGTTTTCCGAAGGTTTTACTTCACAGTATTGCAGTTTGGTTAGATCTTTGATTAGCTGATCCTTCATATTTACTTCAGGATAAGCTAAAA
>JAAEMC010000101.1 GCA_024225895.1 Desulfobacteraceae bacterium
AAATACTTTATATACCAGGGTGTTGTCAAGTAACTAAAATCACTTTATAAAATAAATTTTTATTTTGATTTGGCATATAATAATCCAAGGCAAATTGCAACAGGAATATCAGCAAATTTTATTGGTTTACCAATTTAAATTGCCATAGGCGGTCTTTATCATCGTTGATTGCCATGAATTCTGTTTCCTGCTGTTTTAAGGGCTGAAATCTATTGAATACTTCTTTGCCAATTGCTACACTTGATCCATGCGTTAACAAAGGTTTATAAAGAGTTTGGGGAGTATCATCATCCAAATAAACCATAATTTTAATTTAAATATATGGGGAGCTTATGCCACAAATTAAAGCGATTTCTCCGCTGGACGGACGTTATAATAGAATCACCAATGATCTTGAGGATATATTTTCAGAATATGGTTTGATAAAACACCGAGTTTTAGTTGAAGTTGAGTGGCTTAAATTTATCATACAGGATTTGAAGTTAGTTACATTTGATGTTCCTGATTTAAAAAAATTAGACAGCATTATCAGCAATTTTAACGAAAATGACGCCAACACAATAAAAAATATCGAAAAAGAAACCAATCATGATGTCAAAGCGGTGGAGTACTTTATCAAAAACCGGCTGGACGATATGGGTTTTTCAGACATCAAAGAATGGGTTCATTTCTCTTGCACGTCAGATGATATCAACAATATTTCCTATGCCCTGATGTTGGAAAAGGGAACACGTATGGCTGTGGGACTATTGGATGAATTCATTGAAACGATTGAAGAAAAGGCCAAAGCATATAAATCGGTTCCAATGATGTCAAGGACCCACGGGCAGCCGGCCACCCCAACAACGGTGGGTAAGGAATTTATTAATTTTGCCTGGCGGATTTTGCAGGAAAAAACATTGTTGGAGGGAAAAAAGGTCCAGGCAAAGATTAATGGGGCCACAGGGAATTATAATGCCCACAGTTTTGTTTTTCCGGATGTGGATTGGGTGTCGGCGTCAGAACGCTTTTTATCCCAAAGTTTAAAGCTTGAACCTATCCTTTTTACCACGCAAATAAATCCGGGTTCCTCTTTATCCTTTATTTTACATTCCTTGATCAGATCAGCTGCAGTCATGATCGATTTTGACAGGGATCTGTGGGGGTATATCAGTCTGGGATATTTTAAACAGCGTGTAAAAAAAGGGGAAACCGGATCTTCTACCATGCCCCACAAGGTGAATCCGATAGACTTTGAGAACAGTGAAGGAAACATGGGTATTGCCATTTCCATGATGGAACACCTTTGTGTTAAACTTCAGATTTCAAGATTTCAAAGGGATTTGAGTGACAGTACTGTTTTAAGAAGTCTTGGATCGGCTTTTGGGTATTTTAGTATTGGTATGAAAAATGCTCTGAAAGGACTTTCAAAAGTGGATTTGAACATTGATGTTTTGAAAAAAGATCTGGCAGATAATCCAGCGCTTCTGGCGGAACCGTTTCAAACCGCCATGCGCGTTTTTGGTGAAGAGAACCCTTACGAAAGATTAAAAGAGTTGACCAGGGGGCAAAAAATTGGGAAAAAGGAATTGTATCAATTTGTAGATACCCTTGAAAAGGTACCATCAGATTTTAAAATACGAATGAAAAAATTAACACCAGATACATATGTCGGACTGGCTGAAAGTTTAGTGGATATTTATTTTTCCAGGAGAAAAGCTTAGGAGATACGCATCCATGGATGTGAAATCCAACGAAAACCCGGATGATGAACTTGTCTTTGTCGAAGAGGACAGTATTTCAGAAGATGCTGCAGCTGCCTTTGAAAAAAAGGCTTTATGGAAAATACTGATCGTTGACGATGAAGAAGATGTCCATGAGATTACCAGAATTACGCTTAAAGGGTACTCTTTTGATAACAGGGGGGTCCAGCTATTAAGCGCCTATTCAGGGGATGAAGTAAAAGAGATGCTAAAAAAAGAGCATGATATTGCTTTGATTCTTCTGGATGTGGTCATGGAAAAAGATGATACCGGACTTGATCTTGTGGAGCATATTCGAAAGGATTTGAAAAATTCAACAGTCAGGATTGTTTTGCGGACCGGGCAGCCCGGCAAGGCCCCGGAACAGGAGGTGATCACAAAATATGATATCAATGATTACAAAACAAAGCCTGAATTTACTGCCCAGAAATTATACACCTCTGTTACAGCCTGCCTGAGGGCATATAACAATCTTAAGACCATTGAACGGAATAACCAGGGGCTGCAATCAATAATCCGGTCCACTGCCATCATTTTTAAAAACCAGTCTTTTTCAAGGTTTGCTTCTCAGGTATTGATCCACCTCATTGAATTGTTGAGACTGGATTCCAATGCAGATATTAGCAGCGCCTATCTGGTGGGTATGCCAAAGAACAGTATTTTTATTATGTCCGGAACCGGTAGATATGCCGATAAGATCGGTATGGAACTGGGAAATAGCATGCCCCGGAATGTGGTTGATTATTATCTGAAATTTCAAAAAAACGGGGGCGAAACCTTTCTTGCAGATGAGTATATAGGTGTTTTTAAAACCAGGGAGGGCTTTTCAAGCCTCTTGTATTTAAGCGGTTGTGCAGACCTTCGTCGAACAGAGAGACATCTGCTCAGAATCTATGCCAACAACATTGCCATCGGGTTTGACAACATTAGTCTTGCAAGGGAAATTATAAATACCCAAAAAGAAGTGATTTTGACCCTGGGAGAGATTGTGGAAACTAGATCCCAGGAAACTGCCAATCATGTTACGCGTGTGGCAGAAGCCTGTTACCTTCTGGCTAATAAATACGGCATGGACGAGAACACGACAGAAATGTTACGCCTGGCATCTCCCATGCATGATGTGGGCAAGATAGGCGTTCCGGAAGCCATTCTCAATAAACCCGGCAGACTGACCGATGTAGAGTTTGAAATTATAAAACATCATGCTGAGACCGGGTATGAGATCTTAAGAAAATCGAACCGTCCAATCATGCAGACCGCGGCAATTGTAGCATTGCAGCACCATGAGCGCTGGGACGGTATGGGGTATCCCCAAGGGCTTTCCGGAGAGAACATCCATATTTTCGGTCGGATAGCGGCCATTGCAGATGTTTTTGATGCCTTGAGCCATAAGCGCTGTTATAAAGAGGCCTGGTCAATTGAAAAAATCATTGATTATTATAAATCAGAGTCTGGAAATCATTTTGACGCAAATCTGGTAACGCTTTTTCTTATGCATGTCGATGAATTTGTTAGTATTAATAAAATTTTTCCTGATTAGGCTCTATTGATTCTGTCCTCTAAAATCCATGTTGGCAACTTTCTGTGCCACTGGCAACTTTAATTACCACAAGTCTTGAGTGCATTGTCCCACAGTCTTTGTTTGATTGGTATGTTTTGTTTCCAAAATAGATAAATATCCTGTTGGCCGGATCGGTCCCTCTCCATGTTGATGCCTCGCAATCCCAGTTAGGACGTGCATTTTAGAATTTTTATTTTCAACACTGCCCATGGCAGGATAATTGCTAACAATCTATTGTGGTATGAATAATTATTCTGATTATATGTGTGCAGCATTAAAAATTTAACCAACTCAAGGAGCAAACAACCATGATTGTAGGAATTCTAAAAGAGATTAAACCCCAGGAAAATCGCGTCTGTATGACGCCGGCAGGCGTGGATATGATGAAAGCACACGGACATACAGTTTATGTGGAAAAAAATGCTGGGCTCGGTTCTGGATTTGATGACAAAAAATACATTGAAGCAGGTGCTAAAATCCTGGATACACCCCAAGAAATTTTTAAAATTTCCGACATGGTCATGCATGTGAAAGAGCCTCAGCCCTCTGAATACGGCTTCATTAAAAAGGACCAGATTGTTTTTACCTATTTACATCTGGCAGCGGATAAGCAATTGACTCTGGCCCTTTTAAAAACAGGCTCCGTTGGGATTGCCTATGAGACAATTGAAGGGCCTAACCAGTCATTACCTTTGCTTGCACCAATGAGTGAAGTGGCAGGAAGGCTTGCCACCCAAGAAGGTGCAAAATATCTTGAAAGAACATTTGGCGGCAGGGGCTGTTTGTTAGGTGGTGTCCCAGGAACTCCCGGGGCCAATGTCGTAGTAATCGGCGGCGGTGTTGTGGGGATAAATGCAGCTAAAATTGCCTGTGGTATGGGTGCCAATGTGACCATCCTTGACATGAGCATTGATCGGTTACGGTATCTTTCCGATATTATGCCTGCCAATTGTACCCCGTTAATGTCTTCTCCAGCCACTATCCGAGATCTTGTCAAGGAGGCCGATCTTGTGATCGGTGCAGTGTTGGTTGCGGGTGCAAAAGCGCCCAAACTCATAACAAAAGAAATGCTTTCAACCATGAAAAAAGGCGCAGTGATTGTGGATGTGGCCATTGATCAGGGTGGTTGTTTTGAAACATCTAAGCCTACTACCCATAATGAACCCATCTATAAAGTGGATGGGGTGATCCATTATTGTGTGGCCAATATGCCAGGGGCAGTACCCTTGACTTCAACCATGGCTTTGACAAATGCCACACTTCCATATGCCCTTTCCATTGCCAACAATGGCTGGAAAAATATCTGTGAAGATGATGGGTTTGCCAAAGGCATCAATTATGTAGGGGATAAACTGGTCTGTAAACCTGTGGCGGATGCATTTGGTATGACATATACGCTACTTGAAAGTTTGATAAAATAAGGGGTGAAGCCGAATATTAAAGCTAAAAAAGCGTATGAATAATTGCACGCTTTTTTAGCATAATAAAAAGAAGAAAAAAAATACTATGCTGTAGACGGATTGGTTGCATTAAAACTTTTAAGAAACCAGGGTGCAGACTTGTATTCAAGCCGGTTCAAACCTTTAGTTTCAAAAGAAGTGATTGCCAGTTGAAATGTATGGTAATCAATTTCAACATCATACCAACCCAGGTACTGAAGGCGTTCGTTGGCCTGGTAGTGAGACATGCTTGGATTCACTAAAAAGGCAGCAGCAAGACTTCGAATAAATCCCGGAATTAAGGCCGGTTCAATACCGTTCTCTTTTAGTTTTAACATTAATTTTCGATCAACCATCGTCATTTCTATATTGCCTTTTTTAACCATTTTTAAACTCGATTTTGTCAGCCACTTATACACCATTTAATAATATACTAATAATGAATAATAAATGAGTCAATCCGGATTACGCCAGGTCATTTTTATTGTGAAATTAAATATTTATTAAAGATAGGGGTTCTTCAGAGATGGTTGTCGGATGAATATCAAAAAAAACGCTTAAAATCTTTGATTCTTAGCCAAATTTTCCTCTTTTCTGAGAACAAATCATAAGAACCGCATGGAAAGGGCTTTTCAATTATGAAAAAAAAAT
>JAAEMC010000102.1 GCA_024225895.1 Desulfobacteraceae bacterium
CCTGCCAGGGCAGTTTTTTAACCGGCTGTCCAAGGGCTGTAAGATATTTTTCATAGGATTGGTTCATACGGTTTATGACCGTGGCAAAGGATTCTTTGGCTGATTCTTTAAGCCTTTGTAGAAAAGTATCCGGCGATGTTTTTAAGGTCGTTATGCTCAGATAACCGCAAACTGCTGTGGGAATGGATACATCATAGTGTTGTTTGCGATCTTTAAAATAGAGCCAGGAAGGAGGGGCTGTTGCTTCTTCATCCAAAACATCGGAATAGGTCATGTTCAATTCGGTCTGGGTTACCAATTCGCTCATCAGATGAAGGGGGTTCAATCCTTCGAAAATCCGTCCCACATGGGCCAGGCTTCCCCGGCAGTATACAATGGGCATGAGTTTGCCCACGGAACCATGATAAACAATTCCGTTTTTTGCGCTTGTGCTTTGATGGGGCTCACTGTTGATCATGAGCCGGTAATTTAGATGAAACAATTCTTTGAGCTCAGATAAAACTCTGACAGCCGACCGCATCCCTGCAGACAGGTTTTCTTCGTCCGGCAGGGCCATAACAATCACGTTCCCTTTAAAATCCGGCTTTAAACTATATTTTTTCAGCAGTGCCAGCTGAATGGCACCGCCGGCTTTCATGTCGGCAGTCCCCCTGCCGAATTGCCATTGGCCGCTTTTCAGGTCATCCACTGCTTCCGGGTCAAATTTATGGGCCATGGACAAAATACGGCTGTTGATTTCATCGATATCATGGGCATGGGATTGGACGCTTTCGTATTCATCAATATCCACCACATCATAATGGTGGATCAATACAATGGTGTCTTTTCCTTTGCCTTTGGCCATGCCCCAGATTATATAGCGGTCCAGGGGATCATTAAGGGGATATTTGCCCCAGTGTTTGGGATGGTTGCGAAAATATTTCTGGGCCTGGAACCAGGATTCCAAAAAGGGTTCCACCAGTTTTTCCCGGGCCGTGTTGGTATAACTGGGTATATTGACATATTGCCGAAAAAGGGTGTGAATCTCTTTTTTAAGATTCATGGACTGGGAGAGGGCCATTTTCAATCAATCCTTATCAAAAGTTCTGAAGATCGGTTGGGTAAGGCATGTTGGACCGCCGGTGCCTTTCAGGGATAAATTTTCCCCGGGATACGGACAGATGGTTGCTCCGGCTGCTTCAAGTTTCTGGCGGGTTTGAGGATTGCCTTCCAGCATCATGCAAACCCTAGGCGCCAGGGCCAGAACATTTGATCCCAAATGCTCATATTCTTTTTTTGGAACATTAATGAGTTCAATATCCCGACTCTCCAGCAAATCTTTAAAAAAGACCGGCATATACTCAAGATAAACCACGGCAAGGTTATGATCCACCATACTGATCAGACTCATGAGATGAAGACAGGCCAAGGGTCCCTGGGCATGGGGCAAGGGTACAATGATAAACTCTTTAATAAAGGATTGGGTCAGTTGTTTGAATTGTTCAATTCCTTCCATATTGGTGCGATATCCAAGCCCTATGGCAATAGTTTGTTCATCAAGCCAGACGATATCGCCCCCTTCCATTTTTCCGCTGCCTTTAATATGTCCCAGTGTTTTGATGCCCAACCCTTTGAGGTAAGATTCCATGGCAGAGGTCTCGGCCGCTCTCAGCTCTTTTCCCATGGGAAAATAGATTGCCCCTTGCCGGGTGACCTTTACTGCGTCATGGGTGTAAATAGAGTCAATCCCGGTATTGGGATTTGCCGGCAGATAGTGAATATCCGGAATGTGTTTTTCAAGGATTTGTTCAAATGCTGAAAATTCGGCCAGGGTTTGTTCAAAATCCGGGCATCCGTCATATTGGAACGCTTCAAAGTTTTCAATTAAATGGGCCTGATCAATAAATGCCTTTTTGGGGTGTTTGACAAGAACCGTTTCTATTTTATTTACCATGGACTGGCAACCGTACTTCATTTGCTTCTCCTGCATGAAAGTTGATTTTAAGCATATCCTAATATATACGGCTTTTTTGATTATTTTAAAAGAAGGCGGGAGATTTATGCATAAACCAATTTCCAGGCAGATATTTCAGCTGCCTTTTATATAGGACATCTTGTTTAAAATGGTTCAAAAATTCCTCCTGTTGCAGAAAGAGCGTAATAAAGTGGTATGAATATTAGTCCTTGTCCTTCGAGCACAGCATAGGGACGAGCGGACAAAACAATTCCAAAAGGAGAGTCAGTATTCTTTTTTAAAAACATATGCATGCTTTTCAAACGTCCTGATGAACCAGTTTTAATTTCTACCGGATATATCTTTCCATTGTGCACGGATATAAAATCAACTTCCGCAGAACGGCTTTTTTTTCTCCTTGACCAATAATATAACTCATTGTTCTGGGAAATACGCATTTCCTGCCCTGCAAATTGCTCGGCCATGGCACCTTGAAAAATAGTTAACAGATTTGTTTTTTTGTACTCGATATCCGTGGGCATGCCGCTAAGATATCTCATTAAACCGATATCGAGCATCAATGCTTTAAATTTCTTTTCAGATGCAGTTGCACCTACTGGCAGCCCGGATGGATTTACGCTAGGAACCTTATTAATAATCCCGGCAAGACATAAAAGATCAAAAGCTTTTTTTAAAGTAGGATTTGAGTAGCTTTCTGCCAATCTTGAATATTTTATCTGTTTTCCGCCATACTGCGACACGGTCGTCAGTACCGTGTTAAGGCAGAATTTATTCGATTGCGGTTTGTATTTGGTAAAATCCATTCTGAATGTGTCACAAATTTCAGCCTGCACCTTAAAAGATTCCTGTATAGACCCGCCTTCGGTAAACGCTTTTACACTTTCCGGCATCCCGCCAATAAAAAAGTAAAGTTTTAATTGATCACAAAGAAAGCTGTGGATTGTCTCCCCCAGATTTTCGGGTTTTGAAAGGATGAGGTGGGCAGCCTCCTCATTCCCTGTTGCTTGAAGAAATTCAGCAAAGCAAAGAGGCAGTTGCCGGATGAATTGTATTCTTCCTACTGGAAATGAAATATCCTGCATGGCAAATTCTAATAATGAACCGGCAGCGATAACATGCAGCTGGGGCATTTCCTCATAAAAATAACGCAAAGCTGTTATTGCTCTTGAGCAGGATTGGATTTCATCAAAAAACAAGAGGGTTTTCCCTGGTATGATTTTTTTTGCCGTAAGGATTTCCAATTCTGTGCATATCTGTTTTGCCTGCAGATTTTTATTAAAAACATTATGCCAGTCCGGATTTCGTTCGAGATCAACAAGGATAACAGAATCAAAATACTTTTCCCCAAAATGAGTGACTGACCAGGTTTTGCCAACCTGTCTCGCCCCGCTTATTAGCAATGGTTTTTTGCGGTCGCTTTGTTTCCATTTCACCAGTTGGGCATCAATAAACCTTTTCAAGAAAACTTTCCTTTTTTGATTCTTGCTATAGGTGCATGATAAAAAGTTTTGAAAAAATTAAGGCACTCGTATTAATCAATAAAAAAGGACAACCAATATGCTGATTCAAAAAGAAGATATCATCCGGAAAATAATATTAAGGGCTGTTGTCAGTGCTTTTTTTGCCCTAAAAGATAGGGATGCCACGGTCAGGGCTCAATTCAAGTTTTATCAGCAAAAGCGCAACTATGTTTTAATTTGACTCCCATAAAGAAACCCGGTTGCGGCCCGATTCTTTTGATTGGTAAAGTGCTTTGTCAGCGCAGCCCAGTAGTTCGTTTACCGTGGCAGCATTATCCGGATGCCAGTTTTCAATATCCGGACACCAGTTCGCAACCCCAAGGCTGACGGTAATCTTCAGTTCCTTTCCGTCAATAACTGCCATTGCTTTTTCAGCAGTCATTTTTCGTAATTGTTCAGCTTTATTCAGAGCTGATTCCGGCTGGGTTTCGGTCATGAGAAGAACAAATTCCTCCCCTCCGAAGCGGGCCAATGTATCAGTTTTTCTAATATTTTTCCGATAGAGATCAGTCAGGTTAATCAGCACCTGGTCACCGGTTAAATGTCCATATCGGTCATTAATATTTTTAAAATAATCGGCATCAATTAAAATTATGGAAATGCCGGTGTTGTATTGTTTGGCCCGTTCGATTTCTTTTTCAGCCACTTCTTGAAAAAACCGCCGGTTGAATGTCTTTGTCAGCGGATCGGTAATAGCATCCCTATTGAGAGATGTTAATTTTTCAACCATCATTTCAAGCTGGTATTCACGAGCCTCAATTCTGACCATCATCATTCCCACAGCCTCGGCAATCCGCCTGATGGTTTCCGGCTGGTCATCCACGGTCAGAGGCATGATATCGTTCGAATACTTCGCATTGGCGATGTCGTCTATAATTTCAATCAGTCTATGTAATGAGTCCAAAGAAGGTTCCACCTTTGCTACAATTTGTTTTTCTAATAAGATTGGAAATATTGATAAGCAGGGATTCCCACGATATTAAGCTATTGTTCATTCTTGTCCCGTGTTTTTGTGATCGCCTACTCATCATATCCAAATATTAATGAGGCAATAACCTCATGTGCTTCGGGATCTGTCAAACGTCAGGCTGCCCGATGTCCCAATATTTCCATAATGGTTTAAATGTATTTTGGTTCAGCTTTTCTTTAATGGTATGTATCTGGTTGGCAGGGCAGTGTCAAATATCTTTCGCACACCAAGAACAAATGGAGTACTGCGGGACGCTGTGCAGAAATACAATATAAATGAAATATCCGGGGCAGCGGCCTCAGGATATCTTCACAAAGAGATCTCATCCAGGGCTTCTTTAATATGAGTGGTACGATTGTCAAATTTATTATGATATAAAATACTTGTGCCTAATTGTATATACAAGGCAATCGCATGTAACTTTTCTACATTAATGATTTCAAGCAGTAACGATTTAAAGGTAAACGCAATAAAAGTCTTTGATTTGCATAAGGGCCGTAAATTAATAAAATTAAAATTCATGCCAGTGTTACATGCGTTTACCCTGATTGTATACATTAAAAACACTAAATTGATATAATATGAATAGAATGCATATGCCAAAGACATATTTTGTTCCTGGGGCCAGGGCTGTATTGGAAAAAAAATACAGGGGAAAAAGCAGGGCGCACAGACCCAAAGACAGGGCAATATGAATGAATTCAGCCATCAGCTTTTAGAATTGCCCCTTAATATTTTTAATTGCGCAAGGGCTTTTTGGGCAGAAGTTTTTTGTTTCTTATATTTGCAGGCATTGGTAAATGCCTTTTGGGCCCGGTCAAACTGGGAGCAGTTCATGGCACAATATCCCAGCATCAACAAGGCTTCTCCCGGCTTTTTTAGTTGTTTGGCAAGGGCTTCATAGGTGTCGGCCGCTTTTTCATAGGATTTGAATCCGTAGAGGATTTGTCCTTTGAGTTGCAGCAGTTTGGGGTTGGCTTTCCCATCCAGGCCCTTTTCAATCCATTGAAGCGCTTTTTCAGGTTGATAGGCTATGCTGCAGGCATTGCTGATCCTGAGGATCTGGTCATCATTGTGGAGTTCTTTTAAGGCGGTTTCATAGAACGAGATGGCTTTTAAGGGAATATCCAAAGAAAGATAGAGGTCTGCCGCTAAAAGCTGCTCTTCACGGGTGAGGGGGGTCAGATACCCATAAATCAACAGGGCGGATAATCCTTTTTTATGGTTATCGCCGGCAAGGTGGATATGGGACAATGCCTTCCACCATTTTGGTTCCGTGGGATCGGTCCTTGTTAATATTTTTGCAAGCTTTAGAGCTTTGGGTTTCATATCCAGTGACAGATACTGGTATAATAAAATTTCCTGCCATTTTTTCTGTTTGGGCCCTGTGTTTTTTTTCGCCAGTTCTTCCAGCAAGGGAAGGGCCTGCCTGTATTTATCCAGGGAAAAAAGGATATGAACCAATGTCTCTTTCCAAGCAAGGGAAATTTCATTTGGGTGGGCTTTTAAAAGGGTTTGAAAGACAGACAACGCCTTTTCGTTCTGACTGGCCTGCAGGTGACAGACCGCTGCATAATAGAGATGGGAGGTCTTTTTTGCTTCTGCTGTCTCATATCCTTTTAAAAAAGACATTGCTGCATTGGCAAAGTCTTGGGTCTCATACCGGCACCGGGCAAGGTTGAGCCAGGCTGCTGAAAAGCCGGGATAAACCTTGACGGCAGCCTCATAATTTTTCAGGGCTTTTCGCATAAGGATTTTTTCCCCATGCTCAGGCATCTTTTGGACCATTAAAGAATAATAGTTTCCCAAAAGAAAATGCAGGTAATAATGATTGTACCCTTTTTTGTCAGCCCTTTTTTTGTCAACGCCGGTACCTTTATTTCTAAAGGCCTCCAATACTTCAATGGCCTTTTCATACTTTTGGTTTTGGGCCGGCATCCGGGCCTTTTTCACAATGATCCCTACAGCTATGGGGAGTTTTTCACCGGCATGTGTGTTAAATGACATCCACAGGACACAGACAAGGATAAATATGGCAGCCAGGGTTTTTTTCATTGTTTTTCCATTTGAAACCGGATGGTGGTCTGGGCCTTGGTAGCCACGGGGATACCTTCTACGGTGCCGGGCTTGAATTTCCATTGGGAAACGCATTTGATCACGCTTTTATCAAATATCTCCCTGGGCTTTGCATCGACAATAACAATGTCTTTGACCAGTCCCTGCTTATTTACTTTAAATTCAACTGATACGAGGCCTTCAATGTGCTTTCTGGCTGCCCGGCGCGGATAAAGGGGCGGAACTTTTACCAGAGCCGTTAAAGGCCCGTCCAACTCGTCCATATTGTAGAGGCCTTTTAAATCCGGGCCATCCATGGAAAAATGTTCAAGACCGGGCATGACAAGATCCATGGGGGCGGCAGGCAGCTTGGGATTCAGTTCAAAGGGGAGCCTTGGCTTTCTGGCCACGGGTTTGATTGTCATTTTTTTAAACGGTGTCCGGGTCAGTTGTTTTTTGGGTTCCGGCTTTTTAATCTCTTCTTTTTTCTTTTTTTTTGGCAACGGTTCTGCCCGTTTGACACGGATAACATGGATTTGTTCAAGATCTTCCAGTTTATCCGGTGCGCTGGGTGACATCTGGATCAATCCGGGCATCAGGCCGAAGAGGGCAAAATTCAATGCCATGGAACAGGCAATGGCAAATATCCAGCCGGCGTAGGAACGTAAACCAGATTTTTGGGACTGCCATTGGACTTTTGCGGTATGGTCGGCGGTGGCTGCCATGGATCTACTATTTTCCTGAATCCGTACTTGCGGCAATGGAAACATTTTGGGCACCTGCCAGTTTGCACGAATCCATGACATTGATGACCAGTCCTGTTTTGCTTTCCTTGTCTGCCACGATAACGACGCTGCCTTCAGGGTTTTCTGCCAGCGCCCGTTCCACATTGGCCCTGACTGCGCGGATATCCACAATACGCCGGTCAATATGGATGGTGTCATCCCGGGTTACGCCAATTAAAATGGTAGTATTGGCTTTGCTGATGGCTAAAGAGGCTGTAGGCCTTGAAACATCCACCCCGGTTTCCTTAATAAAGCTTGTGGTTACCAGGAAAAAGATCAGCAAAATAAAGACCATGTCAATGAGGGGAGCGATATTTAGTTCCAGGGTTTTAGTATTGTGCCGTCTGGCTGCAGAAATATTGAGCATGGGTAAAATGTCCTTATA
>JAAEMC010000103.1 GCA_024225895.1 Desulfobacteraceae bacterium
CCCTTTTTTCTTTTTTTTTTATAACGAAAAAAATAAAGGTCCCATGAAAAAATTTATCTTCTCATTGGTTATCTTATTATTATTTCAAATCGTTTCATTTGCAGAAACAATAATCAATATTACGAATGGAGAATGGGAACCATATCTCTCAGAATATTCCTACAAGTACGGATTCGCCTCCCACATCGTTTCTGAGGCATTTGAATTTGAAGGAATAAAAGTCGAATGGGGGTTTTTCCCATGGAAACGCTCATATGTATTAGCAAAATCTGGAAAATGGGATGCCTCTGCTGTTTGGTGGCCATCAAATAAAGCAAAAGTGGATTTTTTAGTCTCTGTACCTGTAGTTTATACATCATTTGTATTTTATCATCTTAAAAGTCATACATTTCAATGGGAATCAATTAAAAACCTAAAAGGGCTTAGAATCGGATTCACTCGGGGATACCATTACGGCAAAGAATTTATGACTGCTGTAGAAAATGGAGAAATTGATGTTGAAGTTATGACAACAGATGAACAGAATTTTAAAAGACTGTTGCTTGGTCAGATACAGATATTCCCGAATGATCCAATCGTAGGATACTCTCAGATAAGGAACAGCTTTTCTCCCGATAAAGTTAAACTCTTTACGCATCACCCGAAAGAGTTTGAGAAAAGCACTCTTAATCTGATCATTTCCAAAAAATGTAAGAATGGAATATTATTTTTAGAGAGATTCAATTCAGGTATGAAAAAACTAAAAAAAAGCGGGAGACTCGATCAGATGTACAAAGATCTAAATATTGGAAAATATGACAAACAAAAAACCAAATGGAAAAAATAAGAAAGGTAGAATTTTTACCATTTTTTTAAAAAGACACGTTGTCTTTCTGATTTGCTTAAAAATTCCCATGTAATTGATTATAATCATAACGGTGTTAAAAATTTCTGTTGAAATTTCATGAAATATTCAAGCTACAAGTCTTAAGGGTGGGATGATGGTTTTCCCCCATTCTGATTTTGAATGCTTTTTTCCAGCCAAAGAATGAATATAGGGTTGCGCAGCCATGATCTGTTGTTATAAAATCTTTTTCCATGCAGTTTTTAAAAACAAAATTTCACATCCCCGACGTTGAAAAAGAGCCCTTGGTCAAAAGGGTGGCGCTTTTAAAGGATCTGGGAAACGGGCGTTCAAAAGAACTGATCCTTGTCTGTGCACCGGCAGGCTTTGGCAAATCAACCTTTGTTTCCCAATGGATACATGATACCGGACTTGTAGAACAAACAGCCTGGCTTTCCCTTGAAGACTCTGAAAATGACCCGGTTCTTTTTTGGGCTTACGTTATGGGGTCACTGAATAATGTGGCGCCCCATATTTGCGATTCCCCGCTGATGCAGCTCCAGGCAGCGAGCGCCGCAGGGCTTGAAGATGTCCTCATCTCCATGATCAATCAAATCCAGGAATCCGGCCAACCTTTTCTGCTGGTCCTGGATGATTATCACCTGATAAACAACCCGGTCATCCATGACAGCCTTAATTTCTTCATTGACCATCCCTGTGACAATTTAACTTTGGTGATCAGCAGCCGGAAAAAACCTTTTCCCGGCCTTTCAAGACTGAGGGTATCCGGCAGGCTCAAAGAGATCACGGAAAAACACTTGCGGTTTTCCTCACTGGAAATTATTCAATTCATTAAAAAATTTGCAAATATCACGCCCGACCCTAAACAGGCCCGACTGATCGGCAAAAAGACCGAAGGGTGGATTGCCGCCTTGAAATTAGCCATGATCTCGTTCCAGGAAAATAAAGCTGTTGCGTTCAAGGAATTTTTTGGCAATGACAGGTTTATCCAGGATTATCTGATGGAAGAAGTCTATTTGCGGCTGCCTGAAAAAATAAGGGCATTCATTGCAAAAATCAGCTTTCTGGACCGCTTCTGCCCTGATCTGTGCACTGCGGCCACCAATGATTTGAATGCTGACAAGCATATCCATTACATGCTTTCCCACCATCTTTTTTTAATTGCCCTGGATGATAAGGGCAACTGGTACCGTTTCCATCACCTGTTCCAGGATTTTTTAAAAAAACGCCTTGAAAAAGAAATGCCCGATACCATCTGCCGTATCCATGAAAATGCCCATTTCTGGTTTGAAGATAATAATTATTTTGATGAAGCCTTTCACCATGCCCTTGCCGCCGAACGCCAGGACCTGGCCGCAAAGGTTCTGGCCAAAAATATCCCCGAACTTTATGGGGAAAGGGGGGAGCAGCCTTTCATCGAAATCTTTTTACAACTTTCCCTCACCCATCTGATGTCCGAACCGGTTCTGGCCTGTTATTATTTTGGTTTTCAAACCTTTTGCGGCCAATTTGATGTCCTGGATGAAATGAAAACTCTTATGGATAAAGACTGGAATAAAAAAGACAAAGACCTGCTCCAGGGATTTTATACCGGCTTTTGCGCCTATCAGGCGTTTTATATTAAAGGAGATATTCATACAACCATTGACAAAGGCAATGATGCTTTGCGGCTAATCCCGCTGGAGCACGGATCTTTACGCAAAACATTAGAGTTTCTCGTCACCTTGTCCCATAGGTTTCTGGGACAGATTGAACCGGCTATTAAACTTGCCCAGCCCAGAGATGATGACAACCTGATCATGTCGGCTCTGGTGGTTACGAACCGGGCCCATCTTGAAGTTGAACTGGGAAACCTGACCTATGCCGAGGGTTTGATCACAGACAAAATCAGCATCATGGAAAGAATTTTTCAAAATACACCCCCCCCGTCATGTGGATTTTTATATTTAACTTACGGCCTGATCTATAAAGAGAAGAATCAACTGGCAGAAGCCCGAAAGGCTTTTGAAAAATGCATCTCCATCATCAACCAGGGCGGATTCCTTGAACTGATCATCGTTTCCTACAGCGAATATGCCAGGGTTT
Source organism: Desulfobacteraceae bacterium (assembly GCA_024225895.1). Taxonomy (GTDB): domain Bacteria; phylum Desulfobacterota; class Desulfobacteria; order Desulfobacterales; family Desulfobacteraceae; genus JAAEMC01. The sequence goes on from JAAEMC010000103.1 coordinate 2,930, forward strand.
TAGCCCTTCTCAAGGAGTTTGACAAGGCCCATGAGGCGGTGGATCATGCCATCCGACTGGGGCAGCAGACATTTTCCTGGCTGGAAAAATACTATTATACTTACAAAGTAGATATCTGGTTAAAAGAAAAAAAAATAGACCTTATCAAACCCTGGGCTGATGAGTTCAAGGTGAAAAAAGGGCTTTCATTTTTATACTACCAAAGCGAAGACTATCTGATCCTGGCAAGCTATCTGATGGTAAAACAAGAATGGGACAAGGTGAACCTGATATTGGACTTTATGATAGCAGAAGACGAACAAGATCATCGTCATGGCCGGCTTATCCAATGCTATGTATTAAAAGCAAAAGCCATGTATCTTACCGGAGATAAGAATGAGGCAGAGGTATTTTTAACCAAAGCCTTTGAGATTGCAAGAAACCAGGGGCATGCCCTTGTTTTCGTAAAGGTGTTCAAGGATATCAAGGCACTTTTTGAAACCTGCCGCCAAAAAAAGCTCATCCCCCAATATCTTTATGACCACCTGGATTTTAAAGATATGCAAACAAAGCCTGCCCAGCCCAAAACCGTCGAGATTTATGATTTTAAGGAACATTTCAATACCCGTGAGCTGGATATTTTAAAACTTTTTCAAAAAGGGGTGTCCAACAAGGAAGCTGCCGATATCCTCTGCCTTTCCGTGAATACCGTCCGCTGGTATGCCAGCAAAATATTTCTCAAACTCGATGTTAAAAGAAGGGGACAGGCCGTTTCCAGGGCTGTTCAGCTCGACCTCATCTAAGCTTATGCCCATGCAAAAACAAGGGCCTGTTTTTTTTAAGTTGAGTCTATTTTATTTTCTTGACAAAAAGCATTGTATTTTGCATTCTGTTCATCAATAATTTCTTTGATATCATCAATAAAACATTGATCACTCATAAAAACAGGTCAAGAAATAAAAAAATGACTCTCAAGAAATTTAAACTTAACCCTTCTTAGCCGGCTGAACCATCTCGTCTGTTTTTTGTTGCAGAAAATATACAATACCTTTTTCAACCTTCAAACCCTGCAACCAGCCTGCCAAAGAAAAATACATCTCAGGTGATACCGGGGTATCACCCGCTTCTCAATTCACCGCGCAAGCCATCAGGAAACATGGCTGTCTTAGCCCTTCCGCCTGATTCCATCAGGGATGGATCCAAAAGGAATTCTATAGTGATTCTGAAAAATATGTTCTGAAAAAACAACATTAATTAGTGGAATCACTTAAAAGCAAATCGATTTTGTATCATCCGATTTCTATACTTGAGGTGTGGCAACGGCTGTACACTTAGCGGAACTTTATTCTACGATTTGCTATAAATGTTGCTCAGCCACGTTTTATTGATAGGAATTCCATACACACAAATCCCAACATATTGATTTTAAACGATTATTACACAACCTTGGCCAATTCTTATTAGAACCTTACCAAGGTGAAAGGAGAATGAATGAAGCAACTTCACATCAGGGTCTTCATCCGAAGCCCAACAGTTTGATGGACTGAACAAGGCTACCATAAGTGACTGCATTGTGACCAATAGGCACAAAAATCAGGGAAATGACAACAAGTGAGAAATTTCCAGGGCAGCGGTCATTTATTCAAGAGTTAATGAAAAGAATTTTTAATTACTATTTTAAGTGTGGGGAGAAAACAATTATGAGAAAGCGTTTTATCGTTACTATGGCAATAACCGTAAGCCTTTTGCTGGTCTTGGCAGGACAGACACTATATGCAGGATCAAAGTGCAAGGATATTCAGAAGCTTTACAAAGGACACAAGGCTTTTGCCCATATTGAAGCCCTGGTTGGATTTGGTCCCAGAGTGGCTGGAGGAGCTGAAGAGAGAGCAGCGGCAGACTATATTGCAGCTAAAATGGAAAGGTACGGCCTTGATGTCGAAATCCAGGAATTTCCCATGGTCTATTTTGAAGATTTCGGGTCTGAACTCAGTGTGGAGGGCGGCTCTATCCTCAGCCCGAACACAATAGGCTATTCCCCGGCAGGCGTTTTCACATCTGAAATCGTCTTATGCGGTTTGGGGTATCCCTCAGACTTTCCACCGGAGGTTGCGGGCAGAATCGCCCTTATCCAGCGCGGAGAGCTCTACTTCAGTGAGAAAACAGCCAACGCTGCTGCTGCCGGGGCACTGGCTGTTATCATTTATAACAATGAAGAAGGAAACTTTTTTGGAACACTGGGTGCCATAGGTGACATTTCTGCTGTCAGCATCAGCCTTGAAGATGGCGAATACCTTGTAGAGCTGCTTGCCGGAGATGCTGTCGTTGTATCTTACAACGTAGATACCGAAGCTTATGAAAGCACCAGCCAGAATATCATCGGCACACTGGAAGGCACACAGCCTGAACAAGGCATTGTTTACATCGGCGGCCACTATGATTCTGTTTCAGCCGGCCCCGGTGCCAATGACAATGCTTCAGGTGCGGCCGGTATGCTGGAAGCTGCCCGGGTCCTTGCCAAAAAAGGACACCGGACCAAAGCCACTCTGAAATTCATCGCTTTTGGTGCAGAGGAAATCGGACTGGATGGTTCCTACAATTATGTCATTGAAAACGAAGAGGAAATCACAAACAATGGTTTAGGGATGATCAATCTTGATATGATCGGAGTGGGTGACACTCTGCTCATCGGCTGTATCGGATATGCAGCACCTGATCTCACCGACTATACCCAGGAAAAAGCAGTCACAATGGGGATAGAAGATTGGGAAGCCTTTACAGCAGACACCAACAGCGACCACACCTATTTTGAAATGGCGG
>JAAEMC010000104.1 GCA_024225895.1 Desulfobacteraceae bacterium
GATTAATTATTGCGAAAAAAAGAAAATTGATACCCAATCCCTTGGTATAAGGGGGTTTATGGTTGGAGGAGAGCCTGGCGGCGGGATTCCGGAGCTGCGAAGACAGGTGGAGGAAGCCTTTGGGGCTGTGGTCCAGGAAACCATGGGAAATGGGGACATGCTGGGTCTGATGTGGGCGGAATGTGAACATAAAAACGGCATGCATTTTGTTGGGGCAAACGCCTGCCATGTTGAAATTATTGATCCTGGAACAGGCGATGTCTTAAAGGTAAAAAAAGGTTTGCAGGGCGAATTGGTCTATACTTCCTTGAATCGGGAGTGCCAGCCCCTGATCCGCTTCCGCACAAGGGATCATGTGGAGGTCACCCAAACCGAATGCGAGTGCGGCCGAACCGGATACTGCATTAAATGCATCGGCAGGACCGATGATATGATGATTATTTCAGGGGTCAATGTTTATCCCAGTGCGGTTCGGGATGTAATCAGCACCCTGGCGCCGGACACCACCGGCGAAATCCTGATTACGGTTGATGACCCCCTGCCCTCGGTCAAGCCGCCGTTGAAAATACAGGTGGAACATGGGGACGCACCAGGTGATCTTGCTGCCCTAAAATTAAAAATTGAAGCCCTGCTCCGGGAAAAACTGATCTTTTCTTCTAATGTCACCCTGGTGAAGCCCGGCACCCTTCCCAAATATGAATACAAGGCCAAGCTGGTGGAGGTGAAAAGTTAATTATACCCCAAATGAATCAGGTTAAAATTGCAGAGGCGGACACGCAATTCATCAGTATAGTTCAAAAGGAACATATCCTCAGGTGGTTTCTATGGTAATTGGTAATTTTTATTGATCGATTCGGATTTAATCTTTTCTGCAAACAACTCAACCGGGTGTTTGACATGCATATTTGCTTTCTGCCTTGCCAGCATGTCTGAAATCTGCATCATGCAGGCAGGACAGGAAGTGGCAACCGTGCTGCATCCGGTATCAATTATATTTTTCGCTTTTTCTTCACCAATTTGTGCGGACATTTCATAATAGGCAAGATTAAAACTGCCACCCATGCCGCAGCATCTATCACAATCGCTCATATCTTTTAAGGTGTAGCCCGATGCTTTGATCACCTGCCTTGGCTCCTCAAAAACATCCAGGGTTTTTCTTAAATGACAGGGGTCATGGTAGGTTACCACCTTTTCATTTTTAAGATCACCCGGTTTTTGGCAAACACCAAAACGTTTTTCCAAAAGCCAACTGATATCCACGGTCTTTTCAACCAGGGCTTCCATTTTTTTGCACAGTCCCTTGTCCATATTTTTTATAAAGGCCGGCCATAATTTGATAATGGTAGACGAGCAGGTGGCACATGCCGTCACCAGATAATCAATTTTGTGTCTGGAGAATAAATTGACATGGTATTCCACCAGTTTTGCAAATGTTGCCGTATCACCCGATGCCAATGCCGGGATACCGCAACATCCCTGGTTGGACGGAATGTATATTCCTGCTTTGTAATGATTTAAGACCTGGACCACGTCATGGGCAATATGCGGATAGGCTTTATCAATAAGGCAGCCCACAAAAAAAGCGACACGAACATTGGGTCCGGGTTCAATCGTATCAAAATCCTCAAAAGAACGGTTAAAGGCGTCTGCTTTAAGGCTCACCATATGGCGGTGGCGGAACAAAGGAGATACCACCCTTGCACAGGACGTCCCTTGAAGATTTTTTTCCGGCTTAAAAAGCAAATTTTGAAATGGGGTTACCAAACCGGAAAGAGAGTGAAACAAGGCTGGATCAGACAATATTTTTTTAAAAATTATTTTTTTGGCAAAGGAAAGTCCCAGATATTTTGTAATGATGGCACGCGCTTTTAAAAAGATATGTACCGTATTGACACTGGAGGGGCAGGCATGGGCGCATGAACCGCATAAAAGGCATCGCAAAAGCCTATCGTTCACACCCTGGGCCTGGTCAAACATCTGGTCTAAAAGACCGTTGATCAAGGCCAGTTTCCCCCTTGACACATCGGATTCCTGCCGGGTCTGTTTGAAAATGGGGCATTGGGCCTGGCACATACCGCAACGGGTGCAGACAGCAAGCTTATCTTCCAGCTGCCGCACCTCCTGGGCCAGGGCATGCATTTCGTCCATGGGTTTATGCTTCAAAGGATTTTGCTTTGTTGTTGATTTCCCGTTCATGGATGCCCATGAGGTATAAAAGCCCGTCCAGGCCAATGCTTGAAATAGTATTGGAGGCTCTCTTGCGGACCACGGGTTTGGCGTTAAATGCCACACCCAGCCCGGCAATACTGATCATGGGCAGATCATTGGCGCCGTCTCCCACGGCAATGGTCTGTTCAATGGCGATATTCTCCCTTTGGGCAATTTCCCTTAATAAAGATGCTTTCCGGTCACCATCCACAATATCGCCCTTGACCCTTCCTGTGACAATGCCGTTCTCTATGTCCAGTTCATTGGCATAGACATATTCAAAACCGAATTTCTTTTTTAAATACTCACCGACAAAGGTAAATCCGCCGGAAAGAATTCCCAGTTTATATCCAAGCTGCTTCAAAGTGTCTATCACAAGATCCGCACCATCAGTAAGGGGGAGATTGTCTGTAATTTTTACCAGGTCTATTTCCCTTATGCCTTTTAAGAGTGCCACCCGCTGGCGGAAGCTCTCTTTAAAATCGATCTCGCCCCGCATGGCGGATTCGGTAATTTCATCCACCTCTTTTCCCACACCGCCAAGCTTGGCAAGTTCAACAATAACCTCTGTCTGGATCAGTGTGGAATCCATATCAAAGACCACCAGTTTTCGGTTTTTACGATAGATATTGTCTACATGGAAAGAGATATCGATTCCGTGTTTCTGGGAGATGGACATGAACTTGCCCCGCATATCCAGAATATTCACGGGTTTTCCGCTGACAGACATCTGGACGCTTGCTTTTGGCGCCTTTTGGGGCCGCTGCAGCGATACCCGGCCGGTTAAACGGGTAATGCCGTCGATATTCAAGTTATTTTCCGCAATAACGGCTGCTACACTGGAAATCTGCCGGGCAGTAATATTTCTGCCTAAAATGGTGATGATCCGCCGTTCCTTTCCTTGGGCCTGGACCCAGTTTTCATAGTTTTCCAGGTCAATGGGCTTGATATCCACAGCCAGACCCATTTTATGGCCTTCAAAGAGCATATCCTTAAAGATATCTGAAAAATCTTTGGATTTAGGAATTTCAGCCAGTATTCCCAAAGAAATATGGTCATGGATAACAGCCTGGCCAATGTCAAGAATACGGACATGATATTCCGCCAGTACCCCGGTAAATTTTGCATCCAATCCTTTTCTGTCCGGACCGGTTATATTTATCAAAACAACATCGCTCATGGGTGTAATCCTTAAATTATCTGTTCACAAAAGCCAAGCCCTTCAATGCTTGCTTTTAAAAAATTTTAAAAACATGAAGGCAGAATAAAAACAGTTGTCACCATGTTTTTATTCTGCCTTACTTACCGAATTTTATGGATTTATATCCCTGACCGGTAGTGGAATGCAAGCAAATAATCGGGCCGATCAACCCATCTTTTCCCAAAATTTTATGCCCTAAACATTTCCATTATTATCTTTCATGTAAAAAACAGTTGAAATTTTCATTATAACCTAAGCAATTGATATTATTTTAATGATATCACAAATTTTTAATATGAATGGTTGAAACCTCATGAAAAATCCTGGTTAAGCCAATTGTTCAAATATTTCCTGAAGTTTATAGGCATCTTCATACCATTGGGGCCAGGTTTCCATCCAGGGAGCGGCTGCGGCTTCTCTTACCCGGTCCGATACCGGTATATAGGGTTTGATGTCCACAATGGGAGTTTTGTCAAAAGCATCCATATAAGGGACATTGATGACGCCTTTTTCCCAGTCCATATCAAGAATGGCACAGACAGTCACGGCAATGGGATTGGGCCGGTATTCCGACCGGCAGGCAAACACCCCGGCATTCATGTTATCGGCATAAGGAAGAGGTGTTTCAAGGATTGCCCTGCTCTTTTCATTGTCCTGTTTTGTGACCCACCAGAATACCAGGATATGGCTGAACTGATCTGTCTTTTTCAGGGCATTGCGGTAATCTTCATAAATTTGAAGGGAAAAAGCATCCTCTGATGCATTAACATGGCCAATGGGGAACATTGTAAAGGTTTTTTTCAAATTTCCCATAATTCATTTCTCCTTATTATTTTTGGTGAATATTAAGAAGAATCTACAAGAATATTATTGAAAAAGATTACCCCTTATTGCTTTTGATGTAACCCAAATTGCTATTTTGAAGATTTTTTATAAAGGTGTAGGAGGTTTATGAAGTGATACACGTTTTTTTTATAAGAAAGTGGTTTATAAGAAAGTAGTGCTCAAC
>JAAEMC010000105.1 GCA_024225895.1 Desulfobacteraceae bacterium
CCTCCAGTATAGCAGTGGATATATCCGGATACTTTACGGAAAAAGTACCACCAAAACCGCAACATTTTTCAGAATTTTTCATTTCAACTAATTGAGTATCCCTGATATTGGCAATGAGTTTTCTGGGTTGATCAGCCACGCCAAGATTTCTGAAAAGGTGGCATGAATCGTGGTAGGTCACCCGGCCTCTAAAACTGCCGCCCATATCCTCTACCCCGAGTATATCCACAAGATATTCCGTTAGTTCAAAAATTTTTTTGCTCACTTTCTTTGCTCTTTTTTGCCAGGGGGAGCCGGTCTTGAAAAGGCCTGGATATTGATGCTTGACCATGTCCACACAAGATCCGGAGGGACAGACAATGACCTCTGCTGTTTCAAAAATTTCAATAAAACGTTTGGCGGCAATCTTTGCTTGTTTGCGGTAACCTGAATTAAAGGCAGGCTGTCCGCAGCAGGTTTGATTCAAAGGGATATCCACAAGGATTTCAAGTCGTTCAAACAATCGGACCATCGCATGCCCAACTTCTGGATACATGCTGTCAACAAGGCATTGGATGAACAGAGTGACAGTTTTTGTTTTATCCATGAGATTAAATTACCTTCTGATACAAGTTAAAGATCATAGTGTAATGAGTTATTTATTGTAAGGCCTATCCATAAGCCACCGACGGGAGCCAGGTTGCGAGCCATGGCCATGCCATGACTATAAATAATCCTGTCAATTGTAGAATAATAAACGGTATTACACCTTTGTAGATATCCGCAAGTTTAATTTCCGGAGGGGAAACCCCTTTTAAATAAAAAATAGCAAATCCAACAGGCGGAGTAAGAAAGGATGTCTGCAGGCTGATAGCCACCAATATGGCAAACCAG
>JAAEMC010000106.1 GCA_024225895.1 Desulfobacteraceae bacterium
AAAAGCTCGTGAGGCGGGGTTCAGGTATATACTGGTTCATCTGGTCGGTGGTCTTTTTCTTTTGGCCGGTATTGTGCTTTATGTCCAAAAGACAGGGTCAACTGAATTCAATCAGATTGGACTGGATGGGATTGAAACTTATCTGATTTTTATAGGTATCGCCTTGAATGCAGCCGCCATACCGCTCCATGCATGGCTGCCGGATGCCTACCCCATGGGAACGCCCACAAGTACAGTGTTTTTAAGCGCTTTTACCACCAAATCAGCAGTTTATCTTCTCATCAGAACCTTTCCGGGTGCTGATCTTTTGATTGTCATCGGTGCACTGATGGTGTCGCTTCCCATATTCTATGCTGTACTTGAAAATAATATCAGACGGGTGCTTTCTTATAGTCTTATGAATCAAGTCGGTTTTATGCTGGTGGGAGTAGGCATTGGAACTGACCTGGCTCTTAACGGTGCTGTAGCCCACGCTTTTTGTCACATTATATATAAGGCCCTGCTCTTTATGGCTGCCGGATCTGTTCTTCAGATGACTGGAAAAATAAAGTGCACAGAAATCGGCGGGCTCTATAAAACCATGCCGCTGACCTGTTTGTTCTGCATGATTGGCGCAGCATCCATATCTGCATTTCCGCTCTTTTCAGGCTTTGTTTCAAAATCGATGATTGTCAGTGCATCTGGCCATGAGAAACTCTTTTTGATCTGGCTGGTGCTGCAGTTTGCATCCACAGGTGTGGTGGACCATGCCGGAATCAAGGTGCCGTTCTTTACCTTTTTTGGTCATGATTCGGGTATAAGGGCAAAGGAGCCACCGCTTAATATGCTTCTGGCAATGGGAATTGCTGCATTCCTTTGTGTAGGAATAGGGGTATATTTCCAACCTTTATATAATTTGCTGCCTTATCCGGTTCACTATGAACCCTATACCGGTGCCCATGTGGTTGGACAGCTTCAGTTGCTGATGTTTGGGGCCCTGGCATTCACACTTTTGATCCTGTCAGGATATTATGTGCCTGAAGTGCGTTCAAAGAACCTGGATGCAGATTGGACATATCGGAAACTGGGCAGAAGGGCATACCTGCTGCTTGATAAAGGCCTGAATGGATTGAACAAACTGTCAGAAGGCATTTTAATGGGGTTTGTCAAAGGGGTTGCCGGTTTTTTTAAAAATGCGACTGTAAATATTGCATTGTTTTTAGGGGTGTCTTTCTGGCTGGCCCGGGGGATTTCCGACAAGCGCCTGGAGTTGAGAAAAGAAAGGCTTTATAGCGATATGATGGAAGGTACCCTGCCCATTGGAATCGGAACGGCCGTTGCTATCTCTTTTATCCTTTTGGTTTTTATTTTAACATAAAATTTAGGGCATTCATTATGGTAAAAATAGAGGATCTAAAACGCATTAATTTGTTAAGTGATATGCCTGACCATCTGCTGGAAATACTTGCAAAAGAAGCACAGCTAAGTATTTTCGGTACCCATACCCAATTGTTTAATAAAAATGAAAACGTTGATACGTTTTATATGCTGGTCATGGGCCAGGTGGCCATGAAGATTGAATTGACAGAAACAATCGATATCATTATCGACTATATACAATCCGGTTCTTCTTTTGGTTTGTCATCTCTTTTAACCAATTCAACTGCAACTTATTCGGGAGTTTGCCAGGAGCCTTGTGAGGTAATAACACTCTCGGCCCCCAGGACGATCAAATTGTTCGAAGAGAATAATGAACTAGGGTATCAGATTATGCTGAGATTGGCTAAGAAGTATAAGGTCACCATGGACAAGAGAGCCCAGATGATTATGAAAACATTGGGAGATAATCCGGAGTTTAAACAGGATATTAAAGATATTGAAAACCTGACTCTGATATTTTAATTTGGTAATATATTGTTAATCAGGACCCATAAAGATGGTTGAAAACGACATATTAAAAAAGATATTTTTTTTAAATGACCTCTCGCATGATATTCTCGAAAAAATTGGCGGGATTGCCCAACTTCAAATTTTTGATGAGGAAACCACATTGTTCAGGCAGAATCAGAAACAAACCCTTTTGTATATGCTCGTAAAAGGGAAGGTTTTTTTAAACAGCCGGTCTGAACATGGTCACTCTTTAACCCTTGATGAAGTTTTATCTGGCAGGACGTTTGGTGTCTCTGCTTTATTTGGTGAAGATTTCAGTACCTTTACTGCCGTTTGTGTGGAAGAAAGCCAGATTGTGACCATTTCCGGGGAACAGATGCTTAATTTGTTTGAACAGGATCATCAGGTTGGTTATGCCTTAATGGGAAGAATTGTTCAGCTTTTTAAAGCACGGAAAGATAAACACACCCGGCAATTTTTAAACACCCTTGCCACCCATCCTGAAATGCAAAAACTGCGGTAAACTGATTAGAATAACTAATAAAGAATAAAAAAGGCTGTCTGCTCAAATCCAACGCAGACAGCCTTTCTCTTTTTTAAGGGCAATAAAATTAGCTTATAGCAATCTCACACACCAGATTAAAGATATCAGATAATCTGATAATACCCATAACTTTTTCATCTTTCACCACAAGAAGGGACTGGTGGCACCCCAGGATGAATTGATGAACCGCCTCTGCAACCGGCGCATCCCCATCAACATAGTCTCCCTCACTGGGGGTGTACATGATTTTTTTAATCTTGAGCTTTTTGGCCTTTCCAACAAGCTCTTCCAGTGTTTCATCCCAGAGATTGTGGCTCTCTAATAAGGAAGACATAAAGGCATTGTTGAACCCATACCTTGATAACCCGATGCCGCTGAGTTTATCCGGATGTTCGAATTTTCTGTATTTGGGCTCAAGGGCTTTGAGTATGTCAAATATACTTACTTTGCCGATAATATTTTTATCCTGGTCATAAACCAGCAACGCTTTATGTGTGTATTTGAGTTCTGTATTGTGCTGGGCTTGATCCAGTATCTTGATTGCATTTTCCAAGGTATCTTCTTCCGATACAGTCAGGTAATCGGAAAGGGGAATCATCAAATCTTTTACTTTTTTATCATTCATATCATTTTATCCTTGTTGATATTTAGTTTATCAGAATTTGCATTCCCATGATAGGCCAGATAATGTAAACCGCAAGACCTGTTACAATCATTAACAGAATACTGGCTGGAATACCATATCCAAAGAATTCACCCGTGGTGAACTGCTTGGAGTCATAGGCAATGGCATTAGGTGCAGCACCGACCAGAAGCAGGAAAGGCATACCTGATACCACAAGAGAAGAGAAAGTAATTACATCCGGTCCTACACCGAGATACTTGCCAATAACCAGGGCCACCGGCAGAACGATGGCAACGGCCGCGACATTCATGATAAAGTTGGTCATGATCATGAGTAGAAATGCCATACTCATCACAAAGATAAACCAGTTGGCGTCTTTGAATAAGCTTAAATATTTAACTGCCATCCATTCTGCTGCACCGGTTTCCCATAGGCAGAACCCGATACTCATGGCACCACCAAAGAGCAGGATAATGTTCCAGGGAATGGACTCCAGGTCCTTGATATCCAGTATCCGGACAATAAAGAATAACACAGTTGTGGTCAAAAGAATGGCTGATTTGTCAATGGGGGCCAGTGCAGGGACATAGCGTTTGATTGACAGGACAGCAATACAGCTGAATATCACAGCTGCTGCAAAGATTTCTTTTTTTGTAAACCCACCCATGCCTTTACTGAGCTTAGTTGCTTTCTCCTTAAGACCGGGTATCGTGGACCGTTCTGGTTTAAAGAAAACCATGAAAAACCCCCAGAGAACAAATGTCATGATCCATCCAATGGGAAACAGGTAATAGGTGTACTGAAAGAACGAGATGTCAGAACCGACCAGCTCTTTGTAGAACCCAAGTGCAACCGCACCACGTGCTGCACCCAGCAGGGTGACTATACTTCCGGCGCCAGCAACGTAAGCCATACCGATAAATAGCCCTTTTCCAAACCGGGTCGGTGTTGTCTCATCATCAGTGTAAAGGCTGTATATGGTGATTAAAAGCGGGTACATGGTAGCGGCAACTGCTGTATGGGCCATGATATGGGTTAAAGCTGCCGTCACCACAAAACAGCCCAGGTAGATCATGCTGGTTTTTTCACCCACAATGGAAAGCATCTTGTAAGCAAGCCGCCTTGTCAAACCTGTTTTGGTAAAAACGATACCAATAACAAGAGATCCGAAAATAAAGACAACAGACGGATCAAACATCTGTTGGAAGGCAGTTTTCGCAGGACGGATAAAGAACATTGATTGCAGTATACCCATTGCAAGGCTGGTGACGCCGATGGGTACGACTTCAAATATCCACCAGGTACCACCGAGCAGGAATACTGCAATTGCACCTTTTGCCTCTTTGCTTAAAATAAAATGTTTGCCTTCGGGATCGATAGCATCCGACCAGGGCGGTGAATAATACACAATAAAAAACAGGGCTACGCCGATCAGCAAATAAATCATCTTCGACCATTCAATTTTGGCCGCTGGTGAATCCATTTTTGTTGTAGTCATGTTGTTATTTTCTCCTTTGAATAATTATTTTTACCTTTATACATAATTAGCTAGTACGAGCTAATTTACAGACACAAAATGAGTTCCTATAATATGGGAGTTTGTTTTTTGTCAAGAAAAGGTTAAGAAAGTTGAATGGTGATATAGGAGGAATAGCTTTTCATTGCTCCGTCAATAGGGGCTCTACAATAAAAGTGAAAAATGTTCACGAATTTAAACAGACATAAAAAGCAAGAAGGGGCTGCCGGCTGCCGCAAGGGTTGAAAAAAGTGATTACATCCGGTTCAACATTAAGACAGGGAAGATGTTTGGAATAAAGCAAAAAAATTATAATAATTTTAAATTCCAGTTCCACAATCCCGGGCGGTCTTTCATTTTTATACCCCGTGGAATCTGTTCATGGAGATTTGCAAAAAGAAGATATCCAGCTTTTTTTAGTTCGTCTTTTTTGGGTGTCAGATCCAGGCGCCACTGGGGAAAGACAAAATAACTTTGGTTGAATTTGGACACCCAGGCAGCTTCACCTTTAGGGCTGGAGAAGGATTGATCCTTCTTCAGGTCTTTTGAAATAATTCTAGAGACCGCCAGGGGCCAGTTGCCGTACAAAATGATTCCCAAGGGCAGTGGTGAGACATTTGGCAGATCAAGAAGGGTTTCTTTGTCCAGTTCCGGGCTGACAATAGCGCCGGAGAATCCGTATTGTTTCAGCTGAGATATAGTCAGGCTGTTGGTGATATTGCAAAATGGTCCTGCCCAGATATTCAACCGTTTCGGTGTATCAAATAATGAGATTTGCCAAGGGGCATTAAGAACAAAGTTTCGGCATCCCTTTTTAACAGCTCTGGATAAAAATTGTCGGCATTGCTTATCCTCACCTGGAAACAGTGCCGGATCAAGCCATAGCCAATCTCTTTTACTGGTTTTAACTGTATATTTATTCTGGGATATCCAAGTTCCGGATTCGCCACGAAGGTTTTTTTTGTTTCGGCCCCCTCGAGTAACAGTCAGGTCTGTAATTTTTTTGCGCCCCTTTACCGGCGATAAGTTCCGGGTGTGTAAGAAAGCTGATTTTGCCTTTACCGGTTTGATTTCTGCCTTTTTAAAACCGGACAATTGGATATCAAGCTTCTTAATGATACCTTCCAGGTGTTTTTCCTTCCGGTCAATGATAAAGACAGCAGTCCCTTTTTTTGTTTTTCCTTTGGGGCTTTTAGTTAAATAGAATTTGCCTCTTTTGGGAACAGCCCTTGTTACCCGCTGGATT